>JAQWXR010000026.1 GCA_029254375.1 Schleiferiaceae bacterium
GATGAGAATGGCGAAGATCAATCCGTATGTCCTCGTTTTCCTATTGCTCTGCCCTGGTTGGGTAGTTGCTCAAAAAACCTCTATTACTGTTTCTGGCACCATCAAAGACAAGGTCTCCAATGAAGCCTTGCCGTTTGTCAATATTGTTTTGAAAAAATCTACTGATTTATCTTTTGAATCAGGGACTATTTCCAATGATAATGGTCTCTTTGCCTTTTTGGATGCCGCTTCGGGTGACTACCTGTTGGAAGCAAGCTATATCGGATACAAAAACTACCGTTCGCCCTTATTCATCGGCTCAACTTCTGAGTATATCGACTTAGGTGCAATCCTCTTAGAAGAAGATTTTCAGCAATTGAATGAGGTGGTAGTAACTACCCGAAAAGAAGCTATAACAGGTGCCATGGACAAGAAAACCTATAGCGTAGATGATAATGTAAGTCAAGGTGGCGGAAGTGTGCTGCAAGCGATGAATAATCTTCCAGGTGTTGCCACCCAAGAAGGACAGATTCAACTCAGGGGGAATAGTCAAGTGGTAGTTTTAATCGATGGCAAACAAACCGCTATTACAGGCTTTGGCAATCAAAACGGTTTAGATAACCTCCCGGCTTCAGCTATTGAAAAAATAGAGATCATTAACAATCCATCTGCAAAGTATGATGCCAATGGAAATGCCGGTATTATAAACATCGTTTTGAGGAAGGAAGTGCAGAAAGGACTTAACGGTAAAGTTGGTTTATCTACAGGTCTTGGTGCACTATGGGTGCGAAAAGAAAATCTACCCGGCATACGTCCTCAGTATTATGCCACACCCAAAATCAATCCTTCACTTTCCCTGAATTACAGAAAGAAGAAAATCAATCTGTTTCTGCAGGTGGACAATCTTTACGCTGAAACACTAAACAAAAATGAATTTGTTTCCAGAACTTATGCTGACAGTATATTGATAGACCAACAATTGAAACGAAATAGAAACACCAATTTCTTCACTTCAAAAGCTGGGGCTGACTGGTTCATAAACAATCACAACACACTAACAGTTTCGGGTTTCCTCACTAAAGAATCAATCAAGGATTATGGGGATCAACCTTTTTTCAACGGCTATGATGGTGAACCCCTTAGGCTGTGGCAGTTTTTGGAAGATGAAGTATTGACCGCTGCAGTGGCTTCGGTAGCTTACGAACATACATTCCAACAACCCGGACGAAAATTAAATATGGGCTTCAATTACACTTTTGATAGGGAAGACGAAAAGTATTTTTTCACAAATACAACCCCTTCATTTACCACCGAAGAGTCCTTTTTCCTTATTGCGGATCAAAAAGTGGCCGATTTTACACTGGATTACACCAGGCCAATGAAACATGGTTTCCTGGAAACAGGATTTAAATTTCGAAGAAGAACCATCCCCACTAATATGCAATTCAATCCTTCTGCTTCTAACTCCGTGATTGATACAGGTGCTGACGGGCTGGCAACGTATAAAGAAACCATTCCTGCCCTATATGGCAATTACACCTATGAAGTGAAAAGGCTAGAAGCAGAAATTGGATTAAGAGTAGAATATGTGGATTTGCAGTATGATGTAGATCCAAATCATACTACATATCAAAGCGATGGGTATGAATACTTTCAACCTTTTCCCAATGCGCGCTTAACGTATAAAATAAATGATCGCTACAGGGTATCCGGATTCTACAATCGCAGGGTGGATCGACCTGATGAAGTAGCGATTCGTGTTTTTCCCAAGTACGATGATGCGGAAATCATTAAAGTCGGGAATCCTGCCTTGCGGCCTCAATTCACTAATAGTTTTGAACTTGGGGTCAAGAATGGCTACAACACAGGCTATTTCTATGGTGCATTATATCATAGGATTTCAAAAGAGACAATAACACGAGTAGCTACAACTATTGACAACAGCAACTTGATTTACACCATTTCTCAGAATGCGGGAAATAGTTACAACACAGGGCTTGAAGTGGTGGTAAGTCAGGAGCTTTCTGATAAAATGAATGTGACCTTAAACTTGAATGGCTATTACAATCAGATAGATGCATTTACGGTGTTAAATCAATATCCTGTAGAAACTATTTTCACGGCAGAAAAGCAAAACATTTATTCTGGCAACGCAAAACTGAACACCAATTTCAACTTTGGAAAGAATACAGACGCTCAATTGACAGCCATTTTTCTTGCTCCTGACATCATTCCGCAGGGCACAATTGACTCACGGTTTTCCCTTGATTTTGGTATTAAAAGGGCTATTCAAAATGGAAAAGGAGAACTATTCCTAAACGCCACAGACCTCCTGAATACGATGGTAATTCGTAAAGAAATCATCGGAAATGATTTCTCTTACA
The DNA here is from genome assembly GCA_029254375.1 of Schleiferiaceae bacterium. GTDB lineage: Bacteria > Bacteroidota > Bacteroidia > Flavobacteriales > Schleiferiaceae > TMED14. The sequence continues at coordinate 2,364 of JAQWXR010000026.1, forward strand.
CCAGCTCGGACTACTTCGAAACCCAAGTAATCAGAATTGGATATAGTTACAAGTTCTAAACAGAATGCACATTGCTCGGCCGCAGGACCCACACATATTCATAAGCCAATAAAGAGTTTTACCGCCTTTAGTTTTCTACCTTAATACCCTTTGTTGGCATCCTTGCCGCTTCATTGACGAACAAATAATTCTTAAAGACGCTAGATAAATGAAAAAACTCCTTTGCCTCCTGTTCCTTGCGTCCACCAGCATGGTGTGGTCCCAGTCTCTGCCTTTTGATTTTGAATCGACCACCTCTGGAATGACAGGCTACGACGGAGCAACCTTCACTATTGTTTCAAATCCCGATACGAACGGAAACCCTAGCGCATCTGTTGCCAAAATAGTCAAGGTTAACATCAATGATATGTGGGCCGGAGGCAAAATAACGGGCGTCACATCACTCAATTTTTCGTCCGCCGCAACGAGCGTGCTTTCCATGAAAATCTTTACCGATCAACCCGTCGGTACTGTTATTAAAATAAAACTCGAGTCACCCTACACCGGCGAAGTTGATGCGATTACCTCAGTCTCTGGAGCCTGGGAAACACTCCTTTTTGATTTTGGAATCCCGGCATGCAATGGCAGCGCTGATCTAGTCATCATGCCTCAGCCTTTTACCAATGGCGGGGGAAACACATTTTATTTCGATGATATTGAGCAAATTGCCGGGAGCATTGCAGCCCCCTTATCCACCTTGCCTATCACGTTTGAAGCCGGTGAAACAGCAGATCACTTCTTTGATTTCGAAAGCGCCTTCGTATCCGTTGTGCCTAACCCACACCAAAACACAGATAATGGGAGCGCAACCGTTGGAAAGCTTATTCGCTATCTCGGCGCTCCGTTTGGTGGAAGTAAAATTACCTTTTCGAACAATTTGGACTTCGCAAACCATCCAGAAATCACGATGAAGGTATGGACCTCCGCTCCCATTGGAACAAGCGTCACCCTCAAGGCCGAAAAACCCTTTTGGGGAGAAGAGCGAAGCGTGGTGACTACCAAAACAAGTGCCTGGGAAACCCTCACGTTCGACTTTACAGGAGCCCTGAACGATCTGCCTACATTGACGTTTTTATTTGACTTTCAAGCGGGAAGCGCCAATGTTGGCAATGGCTCAGCCAATTCCACGTTCTATTTTGACAATGTCAAATTTGCCAATGTCGCGCTTTCCTCTGAAGAGCACCCCGTGGGAAATCCTTTTGCCGCTTCTCCTAATCCAAGCAGCTCGAGTTGGAGGATCTCAAGCCCAAATACCGACGCAAAGAGCCTATCTCTTTATGACCTCCAGGGAAAGCTTTTGCTATCTGTTCCCTCCTTTGATGGGTCCAGCATCCTTATAGATTCAAGGCCTTATCCTGCGGGGATCTATTATGCGAGAGTTACATCAGATCTTGGAATCCATGATGTAAAACTTATTAAAAATTAAGGCGGGACGTACCAAGTTGGCCGGCGGAAACAACATTTAGCGCTTCTTTCGGTTATCATCGGACTGTATCTTGTTAAGCGCTAACGAATTATCCTGGATATGCAAACGATGATTGATCAGCTTTTTGAGCGCCTTTTTTCCGATAAAGCCCGCAGGGCTTTGGAGCGCATCACTTTGTGGCTCTCTATGTGTGGCTTCATTATTCACTTGGGATTGATTTACTCCATCAAGTTTGACTTGATGCCTGGTTTTGCCGCATATCCCTTATTGCAGAATCCCATTTCTGCCATTTACACCCCTTTTACGTTTATTCTGGTATATGAGATTTACCTTTTGGTGCTTTATCTCCCGCGCTCCTTTACGACTTCTTTAGCCAAACAGTTTGAGATTATCTCGTTGATTCTCATTCGCCGGATTTTTGGCGATATCCCCCAAGTTACTTTAGATGTCAATTGGTTTCAGACCGTCGAGAACCTGAATCTCATGTATGACTTAATTGGGGTGTTAGCCCTGTATTTCCTGATTTATCAATTTAAAAAAGACAGTTTAAACTCCTCAAAAACATCCGACTCCACAAAGATTGACCGTTTTATAAATTCTAAAAAGGGAATCAGCTTAATTCTCATCGTCTGTCTTATGGGGATGTCTGCTTACAGCTTTGGCAACTGGATTATGGAGTTAATTGATCAATCCTCCTTTGGGAACATTAATTCCATTTTTTATCATGACTTTTTTGAGTTGCTGATTTTGGCCGATGTATTCATTTTGCTGCTCTCCTTTCAGTACACCGAGCGCTACACTCAAATTTTGCGGAACACTGGATTTGTTATTTGCACCATTCTAATCCGTCTTTCGTTTGGCACCAGCGGACTGGGTAATGTATTGTTAATCATCTCCTCAGTGGTTTTTGGACTGGCTATATTGCGAATCTACAATCTTTCAGAGCGCTCTTCCTAAGGGCTTAGTCGTCAAAAATTCAGGTCCAAATAGTCCTCTGAGCGTTCGTCGTGTCATTGTAGACATGGGAAAATATGGTGAGCGTTCCTTTTGTAACTTCCAGTAATTCAATACGTAAGATCTTATGAAACGCATCCTTACCCTTTTGAGCCTCGTTCTATGCGCTCTAACTGTTCAAGGCCAGTACTACTACTTGCCCAGCACCACCAACGGCAACCCCGGCGGCCTCAACGCTGATTCCGAATACCCTGTTGGAGGAGGACTATCTGCGACCTGGACCTCTATTTCAAGCCCAGGAGCGACAACGCCCCAATGGTCAAGTATCAATGCCCTCCCCTTCGGCTTTGACTTTAACGGGTCTGCCGTGACCCATTACAAGGTCAGCACCTCTGGTGTTTTAACCTTTGACACTTCGGCGGTAACGCCTCCTTCCTACACGAAGGCTTCTTTGCCAAATGCGGGCATCCCCGACAAGTCGGTCTGCATTTGGGGCCTCGCGGGCCCTGGTGCCAATGACATTATTGTTCAAAAGACTTTCGGCACAGCCCCAAACCGTCAACATTGGGTCTTTTTTGCCTCCTATGATTCCTATGGCAATAGCTGCTGGACCTACTGGAGCATCGTGATGGAAGAAGGTAGCAACAAAATTTATGTAGTCGATCAGCGCAATAGCTGCACTTCCGCCACCTTCTCCATTGGAATTCAAGTGAATAGTACCACTGCGTACAGCGTAGCGGGTTCGCCTAACGTAGCTCCTTTGGCTACTACAGATGCATCTCCAGCGGATAACCATTACTACGAGTTTATCCCCGGCTCTCAGCCTGGTAATAACCTGGTGGGCAATGCAGTAACTATAGCGGACTTTTTGATTTTAGGAAATGCTCCCTTCAGCATGACGGCTGATTATTTAAATGGAGGCTCCAATACCGTGACTTCGGCAACAGCCAATTACAGCATCAATGGAGGCTCTCCAGTAAGTGCCGCGGTCAGCGGTCTGAGCATCGCTTCCGGCACCTCCGCAACCATTACCCATCCCACCGCTTGGACCCCCTCCTCTGTTGGCACCTATGACGTTGCCTTTTGGACGAGCAACCCGAACGGCGTTTCGGATGATGTCCCCAACAACGACACAGTATACAAGCAAGTCGTGGTCGTGAATGCTGTAGCCGTTCGCGCTCCGCTGATTGAGGTCTTCACTTCGAGCACTTGCGGTCCTTGCGCACCAGCAAATACGACGTTTACCAACCTGATGGGTCAGCAAAGCGCTGGTGATTTCAACTTCATCAAGTACCAAATGTCTTGGCCTGGTAGTGGAGACCCTTATTACACCACAGAGGCGGGTACTAAGCGCACCTACTACGGGGTGAACTCAGTCCCAAATGCCCAAATCGATGGTGGATGGAACGGCCACGCAGGTCAAATCACGCAAAGCATCTTAAACGACTTTAAAGCTGTGCCCGCTTTTGTAGCGCTCAGCGGCTTCTCTTACGTCGATAGCCAAACGGTGCATATGGACTTCACAATCGATCCGTTGGTATCCACCAATAAAAATCTGACGCTCAACGTGGGCATATTTGAGCGCACGACATCCAATAATGTCAAGTCCAATGGTGAAACGTCCTTCCATAATGTCTTTAAGAAGTTTGTACCGGACCAAAACGGCACGAGTATCAACGGCATGACCGAGGGGACGCCAATCAACTATACCATCAGCTACACGTTTAACGGAAGCTATACATTGCCAGCCAACGCTACGGCGCCTGTGAATCATGCTGTGGCTCACACCGTCGAAGAGTTTAACGATCTAGTCGTGATGGTTTGGATCCAGGACAACAGCACCAAAGAAATCTACCAATCTGTCGAATTGACGCAGAGTGCGGTCGGCCTGGATGAGGGTTTTGTGCCCCGAATTGGCCTCTACCCCAACCCTGCGGCCGACTTCGTAACCATGGACTTCCGTGGCGTAAAAGCGTCAAGCGCAGACTACCGCGTAGTGAATGCCCTTGGCCAAGCAGTTGCGGAAGGTCAAGTGAATTTAGAAGACAATCATACCCCTAGCTTGAATACGAGCCATTTTCCCAACGGTTTGTATTTCGTGCTATGGAGTAGCGCAAACTTCAAAGGCAGCGAAGCTTTGAATATCGCGCGCTAAGCAATCACACTCCTTCGTGAGTATCCCTCCCCCGCCGGACTTTCGGCGGGGGTTTTTTATTGACCTTTAAGGCAGGTGGGTCCTAAAAGGTCAGCTCCTGATCGTCAATCCAGTAGGAGAACGCGTTTCATTTTATTTGATCTTGACGGTAGGCAACCATGCGAGCGAGCAATTCCTCCGGCCATTCGCCTTCAAATGGCAGCTGAACAGCCCCTTTGCTGTAGACAAGTCCAGAGGCGTCTAAATCCGCTTCAAACGCTTTGATCGGCCCACTCGTCGGGTAGAAGCCTACGTGTTTACTGAAGCCTTCATAATAAACCAGTACTTTCTTTTCTTTAAACGCGGGCATGCCGTAAGAAATCACTTCCTCGGCATCCGGTAAAAGCGCACGTAAAACAGCGCGCATTCGGGCCATCGCTGCTTGCTGTTCGCGGGACTTGGTGGAAAAATGCTGTTCAATCTGCTCCATCATGCTAACGATTTGGAACGAATGTACATCGCGTATCGACCTGTACCTTTCGGCTATGGAAATTGGAATTGACAGCTTCGCCTCTACCGAACAAGGACATGCGCCTGAGCGCGCTTTGAATGCGTTACTGGATCGAATGGTTTTGGCAGATCAAGTTGGTCTCGATGTCTTCGGGATTGGGGAGCACCATCGCGTCGAATTTTTGGATTCTGCACCCTCCATAATCTTGGCAGCGGCAGCAGCAAAGACCTCGAAAATCCGACTTACCAGCGCTGTGACGGTCCTAAGTGCCGCCGATCCTGTCCGAATCTTTCAACAGTTTGCCACCTTAGACCTCCTCTCGGGTGGGCGTGCCGAAATTGTCGCCGGCCGGGGCTCCTTTACCGAAAGCTTCCCCTTGTTTGGGCTGGCCTTTGAGCACTACGATGCCTTATTTGCCGAAAAACTCGACCTCCTTCTTAAAATTCGTAGCTCCGAAGTCATCAGCTGGGAGGGTCAATTCCGGGCTGCCTTGCATAAGCAAGCGATTTATCCCCGGCCTCTTCAATCCGAACTGCCCATTTGGTTGGGCGTCGGCGGCACGCCAGCTTCCTTTGCACGTGCGGGGCAGTTAGGCCTTCCGCTCATGGTGGCCGTCATTGGAGGTGAAACGCATCGCTTTAGACCACTTATTGATCTCTACCGAAGCGAAGGAGCCAAGGCAGGACACGATCCTAAACGTTTACGCGTAGGCCTGCACTCCTTGGGCTATGTGGCCGAAAGCGAAGAAGAAGCCGTTGAAACCTATTTTCCGGGTTATGCCGAAACCTTCACGCGCATTGGACAAGAGCGCGGTTGGCCCCCTGTTAGCCGCGAGCGATTTGATGCCCAAAATGGCCCCTGGGGAGCCCTGCTCGTAGGATCCCCCGAGCAAGTAGCCCAAAAAATCCTTCGTCATAGTGAGTCTCTCGGAGGTATTGATCGCTTCACCTTTCAAATGGACAACGCGGGTCTTTCGTCTGAAAAACTCCAACAGTCCATCACCTTGATTGGACAGAAGGTCAAACCTTATGTGCTCGCCGGTCTTTCCTGAAATCTGCTAGAGTCCATGAATAAACGCTGCCACGCCGCGGTGATAATTTTCATGGTCATCATACATCGCCATGTGGCCCGCATTTGGACAGAATAAATACTGGCCATTGGGGAGCTCTTTGGCCATCCACTCCATCTGAGCGGGGTCCATCGTATCAAACTCCGCCCCAATGCTCAGCGTAGCTACCATGATGGATTTTAAATCCGCTTTTCGGTCCCAATACTTCAACGTTGCGTCCCCTACCACGCCGAACTCACTTGGCCCTTGCATGTGCAGGTAAATTGGATAATTCATTCGTGCAAAACTGCGATTTACCGGCTCTGGCCAGGCATCTAATGGCTGACGTAAAATGTGCTCCGGATAGTAATTTTCTGTGACCAAATTCAAATACGCCTGGTTCGTATAATCTCCCGCTTCTTCATACCGACGAATTTCAGCGAGCACTTGAGGGTCCATTTGCAAGGCCAATACATCATTCGCGTAGGCCACATAATCCGGAATGGACGGTACCATATTTGAAATAATCAATCCCTTCAGGTTTTCCTGGTATTTGAGGGCGTATTCGGTGGCCAAAATGCCTCCCCACGAGTGGCCTAATAAGATAAAATTGCTACTATCCATGCCCAGGGCCTTGCGCACTTGCTCAACCTCCTCGACATAGTGCTCGATGCTCCAAAGCTCCTTTTGCTGCGGGTTATCGCTGTTCCCCGAGCCTAATTGGTCATAGTAGTAATATTCGATATTTTCCCCAGGGTAATAGCTATCCGCCACCTCAAAATATTCATGTGTTGCTCCAGGTCCTCCGTGCAACAAGAGCAGCTTTTTTGTGGGATTATTCCCGGTGCGTTTTGTCCATACTTGGAAGGTCCCAAATTCCGTTTCTATCGGAATCAATCTAACCCCTCCAGTCCACACATCTGTTCGGCCCAAATGATCGTAATACCCGGATTCCGATGCTATTTCTTCGCTCGCTTCAGAGCGGGAAATTTGATTGCATGCTAGGCCAAGCGCAAGAATGGCCGTTACGATACCTAACTGTTTCATGATGTTTATTTTTGCCATGGGTTGAATCTCTATCCTATTAATATATTTCAGTTATTCCCAACTCCATCGCGCTGAACCCAGCGCCTCCCCATCATCGCTCCAATGAGCGCAATGGTAAAGGTGCCTTCCGCAAAGAGTCGCACTAACAGCGAAAAGGCCAATAGTCCCACAATTTCAGCCCAATGATTGCGCATAAACCAGAGATAGGCAGCACCCATGATAATTTTAAGGCCCGCGTAAACCGCATTTAGTACAGGATCCATTTCAAGCAAATTATGGACTGCTGCCGCATGGCTTCGTTCTCCCACGATGATACTCAAGAGCATGCTCATCATGAGGTAGCCAATGCTTAAGCCCCAAAAGCGCTTCGCTGATATTATTTCGCCCCTAACCATCGATCAATTCTCGGTTTCAAAACCCACAAAACGATGATGCTCCCATAAATCCATACGCCAAAGACATATTTGATAAAATAGAAATAAATATCACCGCCATAATCACGCAAGGCGATCAAGCTTCCAATACGTATGATGTTGAATATTTGAACAACAACAAGTCCAACGGTCATTTGCAGCAAGGAGCGCCAATTCCACCCTCCAATACCAATCACATAGGCGGCATAAACAATGGCTAAACGCAAACCATTGCAGCCTTCTAGAATGTTGACCATGCGGCCTGGTCGACCCACATAGCAACCGTCGATAAAGCATGACCATTCGCAATCTGCCACGCCCAAAAAACGCGCCATCTCATGACTGCCTCGGCTGATCCAATAGGTTACTAAATCCAAGTCTCCCTGACGCTCTGAATACACCAAATACAGGCTGTACATGAAACTCAAAGCGAAAAAGGTGATGAGAAACCTAGCAATAAAAAATAAAAAAGGGCGGTTAGTCACTGCCCAATTTTTCCAATGATGCATTAGATAAAACTAAGGCTAAATCCCCATCTTCTCTCCCCCATTCAGCCGACTCTTCTCCGCTGCAAAACCCATGATGTGGGACTCAATCGAGGCGCCGATCGTGGACGTCAACAGCGAAGGGTCTCCATGGCTTACCGCTTGAATGAAGTCGGATACTAGCTTCCAGTCGCCGCCGCCGTGGCCATCAGTTTTTTGCTCCCAAACGGTCTTTTCGCCCGTGCGGAAATCGGTGTGGGTAAATGAGGTCATGTCGCCCACAACGTCGCCCATCGAGCCCATGACCCGCGTTCGGCGACCGTGATAAGAGGTAAATGCCTCCATATTGAAGGTGGCCGTCACCCCATTTTCAAACAAAATATTCATCGTGTAATGGTCCGGCTGGTCGTTTTCCATGCGGTACACACAGCGACCATAATTACTTTCCCGCAGGTAGGTCATGATGGCTTCGCCGTGCAGCTCTTTGTCTTCGGGAAGGTCAAAATGGTGAAGCCACGTACGGTCCCGATGATAAATATTGAGTGCCGAATACGGGCAATTGGCCTCTACTGCACAGCCATCTATACACCGAGCCGTTGAACCTTCGGGCGCATTCTCCGATTTAAACCAGCTCACATCACCAAAAGCATTCAAAGACTTTACCGGACTCCCCACTAACCAGCGCATCATATCTAAATCATGACAGGATTTCGCTAAAATAATGGGAGCGGTTTCCACGGAATTATGCCAATTTCCACGCACAAACGAATGGCTCATATGTACGTGCTGTATGGGTTCAAAATGCTGCATAGAAATTACCTTACCTAATGCCCCCGAATGCATGATTTCACGTAGTTTTTCAAAGTAGGGCGCATAGCGAAGGACATGGCAGACCGCGACGATTTTTCCGCTGCGTTCAGCCAACTCCAAGATGTCTCGGCACTCTTGCTCCGAGGGAGAGATGGGTTTTTCGAGCAAAACATGGTAACCCATTTCCAAAGCCTTCATGCACGGGCCAAAGTGCAAATCATCCGGTGTGGTGATAATGATGGCATCGGCAAATTTGGGGCGCTCAAAGACCTTCTCCCATGTTTCAAAACGGTTCTTCGTGGAAATGCTATGCTTCTCGGCATAGCGATCGTTCCGAATAGCAATCGGTTCCGCTACCCCGATGATATCCAATTCATCGGGATATTGCACGGCATAATTACCGTAGACATTTCCGCGATTACCCGCGCCACAGGTAATGGCCCGAAGAGGCCCTTTGGTAAGCGGTCGCTTGTTCGCCTGTTCTGGAATGATTAATGCCTCCCCAAATTCATTCTCTGCCCACGCAGACATGGGTAAGATGGCCCCCAGGGAAAGACCAAGGGTTTTGAGAATATCGCGGCGGCTAACGTGTTTTTCCATTGGGTGTCGGATCAGAAGGAAGTATGAATTTACTCACTCCCTGGCTGCGGGCCAATTGGAAAATGCTACATGGCTCCTACTACTCTAGGATTACTTGCCTAATCTGTTTCTCTTATCGCGTTTTTTCATAGCCTCGTCAAAGGCTTTCTGGGCTCGGCGCTTAAATGACAATGACATATTAGATTGTTGCGCCTGCATCCAGATGGGAAACGAGGCTTCAACACGTTCCCACCAAACAGAATCCCAGCGTATGTCCTGCAGTGAGGTCGCTGCGTAGGCTAAATGGGCCATGACGTCACCTATTTGTTGATAAATGAACGGTTGACTCTCCGGATTTTGAAGGCCTTCTTGCAGGCTTGTAAGAAGCGGAATCATATCTTTTTCAATTACCGATGGCTTTGCCAATGCAAAGAACCAAGCTAGATTGGCTGCCCGCCGTTCAATGCTCCTAACCACTGAAGCACAGGTTTGACATTGACCGAGATCTTCACCCTCTCGAAGGCGATTCTGAAGTTGCATTAAATCCTGCTGAAGACGATCTAATTCGTGGCCTATCTTCGCCTTGGGCCCTTGTTCCGCCTGGGCCCAATGCGAGTTAAAAAGGAGCACTCCCAACAGAAATGCTTTAGAAATTAGTTTTATCATGAATACCGCAAAGGTAATCAAATACAGTGCCAAATGAGACTTCATCCTTGGGTCTTTGAAGCATTTCAGCTCCTCGCCTCGCATACAAGTTCGGCTAATGCCCTAGCAATGAAGGCCTACATGAAAGGTCAATTCAACTTTTTGGGGCAGAAAAAACCGATGCGTACCGCATTAACTGAGCCTCTATTTCAGCGCCAAAACTTACCTCCTAAAGCAGATCTTGAAACCATCCTATTGGAGCTTTGGGCACAGCCTGAGCGGGAATACCAGCTGCTTGGCTTAGATTTAATTCGAAAATTCGAAAAAAAATTAGAGCCCGCGGATTTGCCCTGGATCGAACGACTAATCTGTGAAAAATCTTGGTGGGATACTGTGGATTTTCTCGCAACTCATGCTATTGGCAGCCTACTCGAACGCCATCCTATAGAGAGCAAAGCGATTGTTGAACCTTGGATACATTCTCCAAACCTTTGGCTGAATCGCAGTGTGATAATCGCACAAATACTCTACCGAAAGCAACTCGATTTTAGGCTTCTTGAAGACGCTATAAAGCCCCACCATGCCTCCACTGAATTCTTTCATCGAAAAGCCATCGGTTGGGCGCTGCGCTCCGTCTCCGAGAGGCATCCCCAATGGACCATCGACTATGTAGAACGCTATGCAAAGGAACTCTCCGGCCTAAGCCAACGTGAAGCCTTACGTAAGCTCAAATAAAAACCACCACCCAGCCGTGCGAAGGCGCAAAGGCGTATGCTTCGTCCTCTATTTGGCAACCGTATACTTACGAAACCCGTAGTAAAACATAAGAAAGAGCAGCATAACCGCCAACTGAATCCATACTAAGTAACCGGGCCATTCTCCTTGCACCAAGGGATGATCCACCGGGGGGGGGTTATTTGTGTACATATAATTCGAACCCAAAAGCGCATTGATTGGGATCATCACATAGCCCGCAAGGAAGGTGATAATTATAATACGCCACACGCCTCCTTTGATTAAACGACGACCACCATGCACCATGAGGTAAATTGGCAACAAGACCACCAAGCCGTGAGCGAGGTAAAATTGAAGTACAAATCCAAAAGTGGGTTCGGTCTCAAGCGCCGGTGTTAGGAAGGCTTGAATCCCTCCCAAGGGGCCCCAAAATGCCACGAACTGAAAGGCCCAATCTTTTTTATAGACCAAGTGAATAAATAATAGTATCTGGCTGAAGCTGCACATGTGCAACGGGAGTGACTCTTCCTTCATCCATATGCCGTCGAGAAGCGCCATGCCCTGATACCAAAATAGGTTGGCCAGGATGAACCACCCGAGAAACGCCTCCCATCTCTCCATTTTTTCATCTCCGGAACGAGGAGCAAAAAAGAATAAAGCGACAATTAAGCCAAGCAAAATGCCATAGCCCACATACCAAACCAAAGAACCCACCTCGATGGGTACCATTTCATAGTGATCAGAATTCATCCTTCCTAACTAAAAATTACTTCGCCTCTTCGGCTTTAATACTCTTCCAAAACAAGCCCGTAAGCACAAGATAGTGGGCTGCGCCCGCCACTACAAATCCAAGAATATAAACCGGAAACGCGCTAAAGGATCCATCCACGCAAACCCGCATACCATCCACCCATTCACCAATGATGAATGGACTGTTCACCTTTGGGGGGAAGCACAAGAACATGTAGTTGGCCCCAGATAGATAGTTGATAATTCCTATCGGAAACATAAAAAAAATATTTAGGCTCAAAACTTTCGCCCACGTCCATCGGCCTATTCGCATTCCTCGGCTAAAGTGGAAATAAAGGGGAATAATAAGGATTCCACTATGCGCCACATAGTATTCTATATACATGAATACGGTATCCCCTCCCGTTAATTCGGGCGTAAGTACGGCGTGAAATCCCCCGACTATTCCCCAAAAAAACAGGGGATAGTAGGCCCATCTCGCGGCAAAGAATAAAAGGGCAATACTCAAAAACCGGCTCAATCCACAAAGGTGCAGTTCTAAATGCTCCTCCACCCCCCATAGGCCCTCTAAAGTCAGATGGAGATGCTTGAAAAGCATCATAATGATCAAGGCTAGGCCCCAGTATTTTTCAAACAAACGAAACTGCACGTCTGTCTTGAGTCGCAACGCGAAAAAAACTACGATCGCGCCATATAAAGCAAAAATTCCAATTCCACCAAGCCAGCCCTCAGATCCTATGGAATAAACGGCGTGCTCAATTTGTAAAAAAGACATGTATGTGTGCGTTTAGGTGCTCACAAGTTAGAAAAGCCCAAGCACTTAAAACGCAGGTTTGCGTTTTTCAAGAAACGCGTTGGTCCCCTCTCTGAATTCTGCGGTACCAAAACACTCCCCAAAGAGCGCTTGTTCCTGCTTGAATCCAGGGCCGCCCTCGGTTGAAGCATTAAGCGCTTGAATCACTGCACGATGGGCTTGTCCTGAGTTTTTCATGAATTTCTGCGCCATGGCGACTGAGGTCGAGATTAATCCCTCTGAGGGAACCACTTGATTCACCAGTCCAAAGCGCTCGGCCGTCGTGGCATCTATCATAGCGGCGGTCAGCATCATTTCCATCGCGCGCCCTTTTCCTATGAGCTGAACCAGTCGCTGGGTGCCTCCATAACCAGGAATTAGACCCAAGGAGGTTTCTGGCAAACCCATTCGAGCGCTCTCTGAAGCAATTCGCACATGGCACGCCATCGCCAACTCCAAGCCGCCGCCCAGGGCAAAACCATTGATTGCTGCGATATATGGTTTCTGCGCAGCCGCTATTCGATCGAATAAGAGATGATGCCCTGTTTCTGACAAGGCCTGGCCCTGTTCTGCATTGAAAGAAGCAAATTCCGCAATATCTGCCCCCGCCACAAAGCTCTTTGGCCCTCCGCCGGTCAAAATAACCACCCGCACATCGGCGTGACTATCCAGCCACTCGACCGCGTCATGAAGCGATTGAATGACGGCTTTATTCAAGGCGTTAAGCGCTTCTGGACGATCAATCGTCACCGTGGCAATGCGTTGGTCCAGGGAAATATGAAGGTGGGGAAATTCCATCGTTGTAAATTGCTGCTTTCCCCAAAGATATTGGCCCAAGGCCTTACCCTCGTACCTATGAGCTTTAAACGCTGGATTCAGAACAAAGTAGGCATCGGTGAAAACCGCGAAAAGCTGGCTTTAATAGAGAAGCGAATCGCCGCCCTTGCTACGATTCAGCAATGGGGTCTCCCGGAGATTCTCCCTATTCCAGAAGCGCTGGTTCATCGCGCCTGGGCTCTGGTTTTTGAGGAAAATAAAGGACTTGGGGCCTCTTCACCACGCGGGATTCATCGAAGCGACCCTATGTTCCGCTATCCATTTCAAGTGCATGGCGGCGATGCCAAACAGGTCTTGCAAGAATATTATCAAACGGGTTGGGATGCCGCTACTGTCCTCAAAAAAACCTGTCCTTCGCCCGAAAAAGTATTGGACTTCGGCGGGGGTTATGGGCGTGTTGGGCGCTTTTTGGCCTCTATCTATCCACAGGCCAAACGAATGATATCTGATCCCAAATCCTCTGCCGTCGACTACCAAATCAAACACTTTGGCGCCCTACAGGATGACGAGCAGGCCATGGATCTCATTTTTGCCGGCAGTGTGTTTACGCATTTACCAAGAAGTGCGTTTACGAGCACCCTACATGCTCTGCTTGGTCGGCTCAGTCGCCATGGAGTGTTGGTGTTGACCTTACATGAGTTCATATCGGCCGAATACATCTTCCACCCTTACACTGAAGAGTCCGCCTTGCGAGAACTAGAAGATGTATTAAGTAAAGAAGTCTATGGATCCGTTTATTGTTCTGAATCCTTTTGGCGCGAGGCGCTTCATACTGCGGGAGGACTATGGAAGTATACGATTTTGAACGAACGCTTTGGTGGCACCCAATTGTACGTGGTGGTCTCTGCTGGCTAGAGTGCTCAGATCTTAAACGGACGAACGCTCTAAGCCTTAATCCTGTTCCTTCAGCGGTAAGCTAAAAACAAACTCCGTTCCGGCTGTACTGCTTTCTTCCACCCAGATTCGGCCCTGGAAGCTCTCCACGATCGTTTTGACGATAGCCAATCCCAAGCCAGTGCCCCGCGATTTCGTCGTGAATTTTGGCTCAAAAATCTGTTCCATTCTATCCTTAGGAATTCCAGAGCCATTATCTCGAACGAAAATATGCGCCTGATTTTCTTCTCGGCGAAGCCCAAATGAAACAAGCGCTTTACGCCCAGATTCCAACGATTCAAATGCGTTATTCAGCAAGTTATTTATAACCCGAAGCAACTGTTCTTCGTTGGCTAATACGGTCCACTCGCCTTCTCTAGGCAACAACAAGCTCGCTTTCGGATAGGCTGCATGCGCTTCCTTGAGGAGGTTTCTGAGATCCACTTGAACTCGATCCCGCGCAGGCATTCGAGTAAACTGGCTAAAGTCCCCTGCAATTTGGGCCATCGCATCAATTTGAGCCAGCATACCTTCCGAAAATTCTTTGATACTTTCCGCCGATTGTTGGTCCGCATTCATCGCGTGAAGCTGGGTCATTAGGCGCATGGGCGTCAAGGGGTTCTTGATTTCATGCGCCACTTGTTGAGCCATTTCTTTCCATGCGCTTTCCTTCTCGGCCAAAGCCAATGCGCGGGCGTGCTCCTCGGTCATGTCGACCATTCGATTATATTCGGTAATCAGCGCGCCGATCTCGTCGTTAGAAGCCCATTTAACCCACTTTCTATCGGACGTGCTGCGCGTGGAGCGCATCGCGTCCCCTATGGCGTCTAGGCCGCGTGTTATGCTCCTAGAGAGCAAATACGCGAAATAGGCGGCAGCTAAGAACAATACGATGTTCAAATAAGCCAGCGCGCGAAAAAAGGCCTCGTCCTCCACGGGCAAGCTTCGCCCATCCGTATATGGAACCACCATGATGGCCAAGGGTAGTCCTTCGGGATTCACAATTTCCGAGGAGTAAATCATGACTTCACGAATCGTATCGGAGGAGGGGTGAATGGTTAAAACTTCATTTCGTTGGCTTCGTATCCCTTCGGGCAAGCGCATGGGAAAGGTTCCATCGTCATTGAGCACTGGATTTGAACTAAGCAATAAAACGCCATCCATGGAATAGAGGGCCACGTCCATCCCATGGATGTCTGCGATGGAGCAGAGTTCCGAGCTCAGTAATTCAGGGAGGCTATTTGTAGAGAGTGGCATCTCTGATTCACGGTTTAACTCATGCGTTAAATGCGCCTCAATCGCATGCTCCTTGCGCTGTAAGCGATCCCTGTGATACTCCACTTCTTCGGCCCGGAAGTGAAGTCCACTGACGATTCCTGTGGCACCAAAGCCCACAAGAACGAGCAATAGCATCGCTAAGAAGATTCGAGTTCTGAGTGTTATGGTAGGCCAGTGCATATTCGACAAATCTATGGGCAATAATAACGCCAAAGCGCGGCCGTTGGGCCGCGCTTTGCTATTTCAAACGTTTAAAACGATTATCCATTTAATGCTTCCGCACCGCCAACAATCTCCAAGATCTCGTTGGTAATGGCTGCCTGACGTGCCTTGTTGTATTGCAACTTAAGGCCATCGCGCATCGACGTAGCATTATCTGTAGCCTTGTGCATGGACGTCATCCGTGCGCCATGCTCGGAAGCTTGAGAATCCAACAAAGCCTTGAAAACTTGGCTCTTTATACTTGTTGGGATTAGCTCCTCCAGTAGAGAAACTTTCGTGGGCTCATAGATGTAATCGCCCGCCTGACCTTCTGTGCTTACGGCAGGTTGTACAGGAAGTAATTGCTCTGATTGGAGCAGCTGAACCGCAGCGTTTTTGAATTGGTTATACACCATCACCACCTTGTCGTATTGGCCAGAAACATAGCCCTCCATGGCAACTTCCGCTACGCGCTGAGCGCCTTCAAAGCTCACCTGATTCACTACTTCTAACTCCTCGCCCACGACATTCATGGTCTTTTTGAGTAAGTCACGAGACTTTTTTCCCACGGTGAAAACAGCTACGCTGGCTCCCTGTGTTTCATACTGCTCCGCAACAACTTTTGTCCGCTTTATCACCGATGAATTAAACGCTCCGCACAATCCGCGATTCGCCGTCATTGCAATGATGAGAACCTTTTGGATCGGGCGCTCCTGAGCATAGGGGTTCTCCGAGGCGTCCAAGGTCGCCGTAACGTTGGCCATCAGGGTGGTTAGCTTTTGAGCATATGGACGCATCTGAACAATCGCGTCTTGAGAACGCTTCAGCTTGGCGGCCGAAACCATCTTCATAGCGGACGTAATCTGCATGGTGCTGGACACCGATGCTATGCGATTACGAAGCTCTTTTAGATTGGCCATGGTATTGTTTTTCTACGTGATTAGGCGGTGTAGGCGGGCAAAACTTCCTTCGCAGCCTTTTCAAGGGCTTCAATTTGGGCATCTCCCCAGGTGCCTGAACGCAATGCGTCCAAAACGTCCTGGTGCTTGCTTTCCATGTACTCGATAAAGCTGTTTTCAAACGCCTTTATTTTGTCCACAGGTACCTTATTCAACATGCCTTTGGTGCCGATGTAAATGATCGCCACTTGCTTCTCCACACTCATGGGGTCGTTGACTTTCTGCTTGAGTATTTCTACGTTGCGACGACCCTTGTTGATGACGTTCATTGTAGCAGCATCTAGGTCCGATCCAAACTTCGCAAAGGCTTCCAGCTCGCGGTACTGCGCCTGGTCCAACTTCAACGTTCCTGCGACTTTCTTCATCGGCTTGATCTGAGCAGATCCACCCACACGAGATACCGAAATGCCTACGTTAATCGCGGGACGAACGCCTGAGTTGAATAAGTCCGCTTCCAAGAAGATCTGACCATCCGTGATCGAGATAACGTTGGTAGGAATGTAGGCTGATACATCACCCGCTTGAGTTTCAATGATCGGTAATGCCGTCAAAGAACCTCCGCCCTTCACAATGGGCTTCAGTGATTCTGGCAAGTCATTCATGTTTCTCGCAATGGTGTCGTCTTTAATCACCTTAGCTGCGCGCTCAAGTAAGCGGCTGTGGAGGTAGAAGACGTCCCCAGGATAGGCCTCGCGACCTGGAGGGCGACGCAACAGCAATGACACTTCGCGGTAGGCCACAGCCTGCTTAGACAAGTCATCATAAATAATCCATGCGGGACGGCCCGTATCGCGGAAGTACTCCCCAATCGCTGCGCCAGCGAAAGGAGCGTAGAACTGCATCGGTGCGGGATCTGCAGCATTCGAAGCGACTATGGTGGTATAGGCCATTGCGCCCTTTTCCTCTAGGTTCTTTGCCAAAGCAGCCACCGTTGATCCTTTTTGACCAATAGCCACGTAGATACAGTAAACAGGCTCGCCTTTGTCGTAAAATTCTTTTTGGTTGATGATCGTATCGATTGCCACGGTAGTCTTACCTGTTTGGCGGTCACCAATGATCAACTCACGCTGCCCACGGCCGATAGGAATCATCGCGTCAATCGCCTTGATACCCGTTTGAAGCGGCTCATTTACAGGCTGACGATAGATTACGCCTGGAGCTTTGCGCTCCAAAGGCATGTTGTATTTAGTTCCCTCAATGGGGCCCTTGCCGTCAATTGGGTTGCCCAAGGTGTTTACTACACGACCCAGCATGCCTTCGCCTACATCGATTGAAGCAATTACGCCCGTGCGTTTGACCGTAGATCCCTCCTTAATTCCTTCTGCGGCACCCAACAATACGATACCGACATTGTCTTCTTCGAGGTTCAAGACAATGCCGCGCAGTCCGGTTTCGAACTCGACAAGCTCACCTGATTGAGCGTTTTCCATTCCATAGGCGCGGGCGATGCCGTCACCTACTTGCAACACAGTGCCAACTTCTTCAAGCTGGGCGTCGGATGCGAAACCGGAAAGTTGTTGACGCAGGATGGCTGAAATCTCTGCTGGTTTTACGTCTGCCATGGGGTGGGGATTTAAAAGTCCGCGATGTATAAGTTTTTCTCGAATTCACGCTCCAGTTTTGCCAAAGAAGAGGCCACGGAGGCGTCTACTTGTTGGTCTGCCACGCGGAGCACAAAGCCACCAATCAAGGATTCGTCCACTACCTGCTCTAACTGAACGTCAGAGGCTTCTGGTGTTTTCAATACTCCCAATAGCTGGCTTACTTGGTCATTCGTCAAAGGCGTCGCCGAAGCTACCCGTGCACGAATCACTTTATTCTCAGCCAAGTAGAGGCTGGTGTATTTTACTAGAATATCTTCTAGGTGTGCCTCGCGACCATGCTTTACAAGCAAGGCCAGGAATAAATTCATGAGGGGGTCCAATTGCGCCGAAAATGCTGTTTCCAGCGTCTTAAGCTTTTGCTCAGGCTTAATCACTGGGCTCTTCAAGAACACGCGAAAGTCACGGCTTTCTTTGAGGACAGCCAACAGGGTGTCACTATTAGACTGAATCACGTCCAACGCCTGGCGTTCACGTGCTAAGTCCAATAGGGCCTTCGCATAGCGGTTTGAAGCGCGCAATGTGCTCATCTCCTGATTAGTTCATTTTAACGTCTTGCAACGCACGGTCGACCATGGCCTTCTGTGCTTCTGCATCTTTCAACTCTGCACGCAAGATGCGCTCAGACATGTCAATGGCCAACTGGGCTACTTGGTTCTTAACCTCGGTCATAGCGGCCATTTTCTCATTGTGAATCTGGGTGCGCGCAGCCTCCAAGACCTTGGCGGCTTCCTCTGAAGCGGCTCCCTTCGCGTCGGCAATGGTCTTGTCGCGCATGGCGCGAGCTTCCTTAAGCATGGCTTCACGCTCTTCGCGGGCCTGCTTTAAAAGTTGCTCATTGTTGGACTGAAGCGAGGCCATTTCGGCCTTGGCGTCTTCGGCCGATTTAAGGGCTGAATTGATCGCCTCTTCGCGGTCTTGAACGGCTTTCAAAATCGGCTTCCATGCAAACTTTGCCAAAAGGTAAAGCAGGATGAAAAACGTCAGTGTCGTCCAAAAAATGAGGCCAAAGCCAGGAGTTACGATACCCATTGTTCTTCGTTTCTTAGGTTAATAGTTTCACCAAAGTGGCGCGTTTGGCAGCACAATGCTGCCAAACGGCCCCTGTAAAAGGTGAGATATTAATTACCCAACAACGCGACAACGATACCGAACAAACCGGCACCTTCAATCAACGCGGCTGCGATAATCATGTTGGTTTGGATTTTGCCAGTGGCCTCAGGCTGACGAGCAATAGCTTCCATGGCGCGACCGCCAATTAAGCCAATACCGATACCTACGCCGATAACGGCCAAACCTGCTCCAAGTGCTGCGATACTTCCGGTCATGATACTAGGGGGATTTGAGTTAAAAATTACTGTTTAATGGTGTTCTTCGTGCATAGCTGCCCCAATGTATAGCGCAGTTAAGAGGGTGAAAATATACGCCTGCAAAGCGGCGACTAACAATTCTAATACGGAGATGAACAGGGTGAGAAGAACAGATGCTGGGCTCACCCAAACCGTTTCAAAAATGAAGACCAAGGAGACCAAGCTCAATACAATGATGTGTCCTGCCGTAATGTTGGCGAACAATCGAATCATCAAAGAGAACGGCTTCGTGAAAATGCCGATAAACTCAACAATCGCCAGCAAGGGTTTAACCGCAACGGGCAGTCCTGGCATCCAGAAAATATGACCCCAGTAGTGCTTGTTTCCATTCACATTAGTCACCACAAAGGTGATAAAGGCCAAAACCATGGTCACAGCAATGTTTCCAGTTACGTTCGCTCCTCCCGGAAAGAAAGGAACTAAACCAAGCATGTTGTTGATCCAAATGAAAAAGAACATCGTCAAAAGCATGGGCACAAAACGCTTGTAATGCGGTCCAATATTGTTCTTAGCGATGTCGTCACGAACAAAAACAACTAAGGGCTCTACAAATCCAGCGACACCGGAGGGGGCAACTCCGGGGTTTTTCTTGTACCCTCGAGCTGCGGGCAAGAACAGTAATAGAATAACGAGCGCACTAAAGAGAAGGGCCGCCACGTTTTTGGTGATTGAAATGTCCCACGGCGTGGCGTTCGAAACTGCATGCGTTTCATGATCCATCGAGGCATACGCGCCGTGTTCATTTGCTTCTTCTGAAGCGTAGTAAATTTTCTCGTGGATATTCACAAAACGCTGACCGCCTGCCTCCACGACATGATGCCCTTCAGCGTCATGATGAAATTCTGATGATGAAAAGACCACCAAGCCTTCTTCGGTATACAAAATAACAGGAAGAGGAATGCTCACGGGCTGCTCATTCCAGTCGAATAAATGCCATCCGTGGCTATCCGCAATGTGGTGCATGATAACCTCTGCAGGGTTGAAAGCCGCTTCCTTTTCTTCTTCGTGAATCAGTGTTTCATGCGCTTTAGCCTCGGCATTAGAGGCAAAAAGCGTTGAGCTGATCGCTAAGAAAAGTCCGGTTAGGTGTGTACGTGAGTTAGTCATGAAGCCTTGCAAAATGCGCGGCAAAGATACTCCCCACGTTTTCCAAATCCTACTGTTTCTTGATCCAAGAAATAGCCAAAGCAGATTCGGCTACAAGCAGAAATAAATAGGCTGCAACAAACTGAAGTGCAGCGCTTTGAAAATTTGGAGCGTCCCGAAGGCTTAAAGGAAGAATCACCGCGCCCAAACCGAGGAACATTCGGAGCAGCCCGCCGACAAAATAGACTGATATAAAGCGGCCTTTCTTCTGGGTCTCCAGCGTCTGGGCTAGGCCGAATAACGCCACCCCTGTGCCTATCCAATACACATCAGAGACCCAGAACACATCTTCGCGGTCAAGAATATAATAGAACATGCCGTGAAGCATGAGCCAAAGGGCGTAAATCAAGATTAGAGGGGGTGCCCATGTTTTCATTTGGAATCATCTAAAATTTGTTTGATCACTACGCCCAAAGCGAGCAAAGTAGAAAGCAGCGCACAGGCGACGGTTGCCCAAGGTGTGGTTTCATCCGACCAGCGGCCGGCTTCTAAATCCCATCGATACCCTCCATACGTTCCTAAGCCAATGGTGGCTGCCATTTGAAAGGCCATGCCCGAAAATTTGATGGCGTTCTTCATCCGGCCTATCTAGGCAGCTGACGCGTCCTCTTTTTTGGTGGCCACCGTGTCTGCAGGTGTAGCGATTGTTTTGCGATTTGCCATCACACAGGTTCCGGTGAACTGCGCCCCGGATTCCACGGCTAATTGACCCGTATTCAGGTCAGCTTGAACATTCGCTGTTTGCAACAGCGTGGTGAGTCCTTTAATCTCTAGTTTTCCCAAAACGCGGCCCGAAATGGATGCTTCTTGAGCACGCACTTCGCCGTCGACGGCCCCTGTGGGTCCAACCACAATCTTTCCGCCAACGGAAAGATTGCCTTTGACATGGCCATCAATACGGATGTCTCCCGGGGAGTGTATATTTCCCTGGATTTGAGTTCCTTCTACAATGCGATTGTGTTCGGCATTGCCTTCGTTGCGTCGCGGTGTGTTCATCATAGCGTGTAAATCATTTCCACAAAGCGCTTGTACCCTGTGAGGTCTTTGTTGGTGTAAAAATGCGCAAAATTTTGCACGGTTATAGGCCAATACGATGGATCGTATGGATTTAAAAATTGGTTCACCGCAGCGGCGCGCTTCACTTTATTGCGATAATCCAAGGCTTCCGTGCTGTTTTTGAAGCCATCTACCGCAATAAGTTGCGTGCTTTCATCCAATGGCAAAAGGCGAATTGACATCGCATTTCCCGCAAAATACTGTTGGTGGAATCGCGCTAGGGCGTTCCTTATGTCGTTCGAATTGCCTGCAGAGGAAAAGACAATCAATACCTGGTGTGGAACGGACAACGCCTCCACATAGGCGCTTTTTGCCGTAGTCACATCATCCGCATCCGCCGCCAAGGACATTTTAATGTTTCCCGCTGCCACCGCTTGTGGGCTATTCGGGAATCCTTCTTCTACTTCGGTTAAAGCCGAAATGTACGCCGAGCGCCCATTGGCGCCTCCGAAGGCCTGGGCGCGGAGCAATGCTGCACGCGGGGCTTCATCCATATTCCATGTCGTAGAAGAAAAAAGACGTAATGCCGCATTCCAATCACGAGCTTGGACCTGAGCCACAAGGCGCCTAAACTCCGGGGTGGTTACGGCGCCAAGGGCTTTGTCTTCAATCTCTCCTCTCAAAAGTGCGGCATAGCGACTCTTCGGATACTCTGTTAAAACGCGCTCCTTTTCGGCCTCCGCTTGAATGCCCTCCGCTCGCTGAAGATGGAGTCGATGCAGCGCATAGTGCACAAAGGCCGCCTGATTACAGGACGGACTAGATTCTGTGACACAGTCTGAGCGAAGGCTGTCTGGCAATCCACATTCTTCTTGGTTTCTTCTTAGAGCGGCTAGGGCTTCATCCAAATCGCCTATTTGGTCGCGATAAATTGCCGCCGCCTCTAGGAGCGCAGCGCAAATCAGCTGCTGGCAGGAGTCGCGCGCCACGGGATCTTTAGGAATGGCCGCCAAGTAACTATTCACATCAAAGGCAGGGTCCATGTATTCTTCCCCTTCTTGGCTTGGATCCCCTGCGGCGTTAGGGCCGTTATTCTGACCCATTGTCGCCATAGCCCACGTGCCCGAGGCGCTTTGCAAGCGCCAATTGTCCACATTAGGGCGTTGACCCCATTGCGTTGTATAGCTCGCCATCCCGGCCGCTCTGGAAACTGGATTATAAAAAATCCACCCTCCCGCCGTTGTGCCTCCCGCCACAGGACCCGTCGCTGACAGGAGCGCCGATTGGGCGTTGAGTTGGGCATTTAACACCGCGCGCTCAGCCGCGCGTATGGCTAGCCTTTCTTGCTTCTTCAAATTCTCTACATACGCACTGAATTTGGATCGCAAAAACGCCTCGGACTTGGTGCCCAAAACGAGCAAAGAGTCGTTTCGGTCAATAATTTCAACCACAGCCATCAAAGCGTTCAGCCCGTCCCTGCGATTTGAAAGGGACTTTTTCAAGGCGTGTCCTTCGGGGAGAAGGGCAAAGGCAGAGTCCAAGTCCACTTGAGCCCTGGGGTAACGCTTGGCTTCAAAGTGCATGCCTCCTCGCTCCAAATAAGCCAAAGCCCAAAGTACCGGCCGTGCACTTTGGCCCGCCCCTACGCATCGACTGAGGTAAAAAAGGCGGTTTTTATCGTCCTCTTGCGTTTGGGCTACTCTGGCCAGGGCAAAATAAATACGATCCCTGTAGGAGGCATTCTTTGGCTCTTTGAGGAGTTTTATTAGTTCCGCATAGAGTTTTTGAGGTCGGCCATCACCATTGAGGGTTTTGTGGAGCTGAGCCTCTAATAACATGTCGTAGGTGGCGGGCTGTCCTGCAATACAACGCTCAAAAGACTGTCGGGCAAGGAGGCGCTCGCCTGCATTTTCGTAGAGTTGGCCCGCAATGAAAGCATAGCGTGCAAAATCACGACGGCTCTTGCTTTTGACGGAGGCTGAACGGAGTAGGTCTGCCGCAAGTATCGGCTCTTGCTGACTCCGATGTCCTTGCGCTCGAAGAAGTGAAATCTCTAGGTCATATCGCTCGGGCACGCCGGTCCGCTCCAATTCATCGAGAGCGGACAAGGTGGCTGGACCGTTTCCTTGACGCGCTTGAATCAAAATTCGGTGTAACTCTGCTTGGTAGAACAAGTGCGATTCCCCTTGTGAGAAGAAGCGCTCTGGGCTCCAGGGACGGCTCGCCTTGCGGTCCGTATTGCGCGAAACGATGGCATACGCTTCTTGGGCCGCCACATCTAGACCCAAAAGGGCTTGAGCGTCGCCCATGAGCAAATAGGCATCATATACTACCGTATTTCGTTGGTTTCCGCGAAACATCATGCTGTGCTCTTGAATGGTCTTGGTGGCTTTTTCGACTGCTCGCTTTAACTGCGACGCAGCGGCCGAACTCTCTTTCGCTTGTCCCCAAGGGTATATGTCCAGAACACGGTCGTACACATCAATATGTTCGGTTTCCAGGGATTTCAGCGCCTCGTCAAAAGATTCCTGTCCATTGAATAGCGGATTGAATCGGGCCGAAAGCTGATGGTAGGTTCGATTGATGGCCCGGTCTTTGGTTCGGCTACAAGACAGGCCTACCATCAGCGCTCCGAGGAGAAGCGCGTGGAATAATAAACGTGAGGTCTGGGCTATCTTCATGGGTATCCTAAGGGCCGAATCAAACTAACGACAAGGCCCCAAAGTTATTTCATGTAGGTGGGCCACGCAGACCTAATATCTTTGTGTTGAATGGAAAAGAAAGAGAAACAAGCAAAACGCTGGCACAAGTTGCTCCGAAAGTACCGCGTGGTGCTCCTCGACGAGGCTTCTTTTGAAGAGCGTTTTTCTTTGGTGCTCAGCCGTTTCAATGTGTTTATCACCGTAGGCACTACGTCTGTTTTACTCATTATTGGTACGATTCTCTTAATCGCTTACACCCCTTTGAGAGAATATATACCAGGTTATGCAAGCAGCAATTTGCGTCGCAGCGCGATTGCCCTCGACCAAGAGTCTGATTCACTTACCTACCAAGTCGCCTACCAAGAAGCCTTTATCCGACGACTGCAAGCCGTGTTGGATGGCGTTTTGCCGGATGACTCCTTGGGAAGCGCGGGGGCCATTCCTGCCACATGGCGTCCAGAAAAACTTATTGCCAGTGATCGTGAATTGAACTTGCGCACGATGGTAGCTGACATGGAAGCGAATTCCAAGGCGGTAGTGGACCCAGATAAAGGCCTGCTTAAGCCCCTTGAAGGCACTTTGCTAGCGCCACAACGCACTTCGCGGCGTGAGTTTGGAATAAAGCTCAGTGGGGCAGACGGCGCCGAAATTCTCTCCATGAAGGATGGAACCGTGCTTTCTGTGGAAGGAACTCCTTCGCTCGGATTTGTATTGCTTATTCAGCATTCCGGAGGTGCATTGGGTCGTTATGGGAATTTGGCTAAAACCGTCAAGCGCTCTGGAGACTATGTGAAACAAGGAGATCTAGTGGGCTTCTTGGGAGAGGCCCCTGAAGGGGAAGATCCCTTTCTCTCGGTACAATATTGGCTGGGAGGAGAATCCCTTAATCTAGAAAAACTATTAGGGCTCTAAGCATTATGGCCAGCATCAAGGAAATAGGCGCTCGCATTTGGGCCCAAATCGCAGAACGCGAAACCCAGAAATGGGCTTCAAAGCCGCTTGAAACCCAAGAAAAGACTTTTCAAGCCCTGATTGAAGGCGCCAAAGACACCGCATTTGGACGCGATCATGACTTTGCGTCGATCAAAACCATGAAAGACTTTCAAGACCGCGTCCCGGTGCGCGATTATGAAGGCCTTCGAAACTATGTAGACCGCGTCGTGGACGGAGAGGCCGACGTTTTATGGCCTGGACGGCCTATGTACTATGCCAAAACGAGTGGAACGACCTCCGGAGCCAAATACATTCCTTTGACCAAAGAGTCGGTTCCTTATCACATTAAATCTGCCCGCAACGCCCTCTTAACGCATATTCGGAATACCGGGCGCTCAGGTTTCTTAAATGGGAAAATGATCTTCCTACAAGGCAGCCCTGAGCTTGAGGACAAGAAGGGCGTCTCCTTAGGTCGGCTGTCTGGAATTACCGCTCACTTTGTGCCGAGCTATTTGCTCAAAAACCGCATGCCTTCCTGGGAAACGAATTGCATTGAAGACTGGGAAAAAAAGGTAGATGCCATCACCGAAGAAACCTACAATGTGGACATGACCGTGATCAGCGGCATTCCCCCTTGGGTTCAAATGTACTTTGAGCGCTTAATGGCCAAAACCGGGAAGAAAACCATGGCGGAGATTTTTCCCAACTTCGACTTATTCGTCACGGGTGGGGTCGCGCTAGAACCATACAAGGCCCGGTTGCTTGAACTTTTTGGCAAGGATGTTCCCATTCTAGAAACCTACCCCGCATCAGAAGGCTTTTTTGCCTACCAAGATCAATCCAATAGTCCAGACCTGCTCCTCTTATTGGACAATGCCATGTTCTATGAATTTGTGCCTGCGGATCACTACTTCGAAGAAAATCCCCCTCGACTGACGATTGGAGAAGTAGAGCTTGGGGTGAATTATGCGCTGATTTTGAACACCAATGCGGGACTTTGGGGCTATAGCCTCGGAGACACGGTGATGTTTGTTTCCAAATCGCCCTATCGCATTCGCGTTACGGGTCGGATTAAGCATTTCATTTCGGCCTTTGGCGAACATGTGATTGGCTCCGAGGTAGAATACGCTATGGACCAAGCCTTAAATCAACACGGTGGGTTGGTGCGAGAATTTACGGTGGCGCCCAACGTAAACCCCCTAGAGGGCGGGTTGCCATACCATGAATGGTTGGTCGAATTTGATGAGGCACCGAACGACATGGCGGCCTTCATGAAAAGTTTAGACGCTGGCCTTCGTCGAAAAAACAGCTACTACGACGATTTGATTGCGGGCGGCATTTTGAGGCCTTGTGTCCTGCGCTCACTCGGACCTGAGTCGTTTATCCGCTACATGAAGTCCGAAGGAAAGCTGGGAGGTCAGAACAAGGTGCCTCGCCTTACCAACGACCGAAAAATCGCCCAGGCGCTCCTCGCTTTAGAGGCCTAATTTTCCATCGCCCGGCTGATAGCCGTGATCTTGCTCCGTTGGTGCGTGGGATGCCGCGACGGCCAGCCGGTCACAACGCTCATTTTCTGGATGCTCATTATGCCCTTTAATCCATTGGTAATTCACCTGATGAGGCTCCATGGCTATGAGCAAGCGCTTCCATAGGTCGGGGTTTTTGACTTTGGCCCATCGACGGCGCTTCCATCCGTCAATCCAATTCTTTTGGAAGGCATCCACCACATATTTGCTGTCGGATACCACGGTCACATGGCAGCCTTTAACCTTAAGCGATTCTATACCTACGATGACCGCCAAGAGCTCCATTCGATTGTTGGTGGTGTGATAAAAACCCCCCGACAACTCTTTTTCATTTTGGCCACTGCGCAGGATAGCCCCATAGCCGCCCGGTCCTGGGTTGCCTTTGGCGGCACCGTCCGTGTATAATTCTACTTGGGGCATGCGCTAGGGTCTGGTAGGTTTTTGTCCAAAAGTAAGGCCTCTAAAACCCGAGGAAATGCCCAATGCTCAGCACGTAGAATGCGCGCTTGGAGACTTTCGGCATCATCCGTAGATAACACGGGCAAGGCACACTGAAAGCAGAGCGCGCCTTCATCATATTCGGCGGTAACCTCGTGAATACTTAAGCCCGAACTGACTTCCCCCGCTAGGATTGCCGCGCGATGAATGTGTAGTCCGTACATCCCTGCGCCTCCAAATTTCGGCAATAAGGACGGATGCACATTCCAAATTCGCGAAGGAAAGGCCTGGATCCAGCGGTTAGGAATGCGTTTCAGATAGCCCGCACAAGCGATTGCTTGAACATTCCGGATCTTCCATTCGCGCAAAACCATCGCGTCGTCGTCTTCAGGGGTAAATACATGCACCGGCACCGATAATTTTCGGCTCAAAACGCCCGCTTTGGATGAATTCGTCCAAATTCCCTCGATGCGGCAACTTTTATGACCCTCAAAAAAATCAACAATTGCAGCCGCATTACTGCCGCTTCCTGAAGCCAATATGGCCAATGAAATCAAGGGTTGGGACTGTGTGGAGAGCATAGGGGCAAAGGTAGTCCTTGGGGGTATATCCGACCGGCGATGAACAAAATGTATTGCTCTAAATGTTCATTTGGCGTTTCTTTGCATCGATTCAACCAATCTAAACTCTTTATTATGTCGGATATCGCGTCCCGCGTCAAGGCCATCATCGTCGACAAGCTCGGCGTTTCTGAAGCCGAAGTCACCACAGAAGCATCGTTCACCAATGATTTGGGAGCTGACTCTTTGGACACCGTAGAATTGATCATGGAATTCGAAAAAGAATTCGATATCCAAATTCCTGACGACCAAGCGGAAAACATCGCTACTGTTGGTCAAGCTGTTTCGTACATCGAAACTGCCAAAGCTTAATCATCCCCTAGGATGGAACTCAAGCGAGTAGTTGTTACCGGTATAGGCGCATTGACGCCGATTGGTAATACCGCTAAAGAATTTTGGGACGGCCTGCTCCAAGGAAAGAGTGGTGCCGCTCCCATTACTCATTTTGATGCAAGCAAGTTCAAGACGCAATTTGCCTGCGAAATAAAGAACCTCAACGTCGAGGACTTTATAGATCGCAAGGAAATGCGCCGAATGGACCGATGCACGCATCTTGGCTTGATTGCTGCGGACGAAGCCATCCTAGATTCGGGAATCGAGCAGAGTCAGACCTCCAAAGACCGCATTGGGGTAATTTGGGGTTCAGGAATCGGTGGAATAGACACCTTTTTTGAGGAGGTCACAAATTTCTCTGAAGGGGACGGAACCCCTCGTTTTAACCCCTTCTTCATTCCAAAAATGATCGCTGATATCTGTGGCGGTCATGTTTCCATGAAATACGGGTATCGTGGCCCGAATTACACGACAGTTTCGGCCTGTGCGTCTTCAACAAATGCCATCATTGACGCTCTCATGTTGCTTCGCCTTGGTAAATCCGATGTGATTATCTGTGGGGGTTCTGAAGCAGCGATTGGAGCTGGTGGCATTGGAGGGTTTAATGCGATGCACGCCCTGTCTACTCGCAATGACGACCCACGTTCAGCCTCTCGTCCTTTTGACAAGGACCGCGATGGTTTTGTCATGGGAGAAGGAGCGGCCTGCATGGTGCTCGAATCCTATGAGCACGCCAAAGCACGCGGAGCAAAAATCTACGCAGAGCTAGCTGGAGGTGGGCTTTCCGCAGATGCTCACCACTTAACCGCTCCTCATCCAGATGGATTGGGTGCGTTGAATGTGATGCGCAATTGTCTTGAAGATGCTGGACTTAAGCCTGAGGATGTCGATTATGTGAACGTTCATGGCACCTCTACTCCTTTGGGAGATATTGCTGAAATCAAAGCTATTCAAGGCGTCTTTAACGAGCACGCCTACAAGTTAAACATCAGCTCTACGAAGTCTATGACCGGCCATCTTTTGGGGGCCGCCGGGGCCGCAGAAGCATTAGTGGCTTGTTTGTCGGTCGTCCATGACATTATTCCTCCAACAATCAATCACCACACGGATGATCCCGAGTTGGACTCCAAGATGAACTTCACCTTCAACACTCCTCAAAAGCGCACGGTGCGCGCCGCTCTATCCAACACCTTTGGATTTGGTGGACACAACGCATCCGTCGTGTTCAAGAAGGTGGACTGATTTATGCTTCGCGCATTCTTTTCCTTATTCTCTTCGGTTCCTGCCGAATCTAAAGAGCTCCTTGCTTCCATTCGGGCGATGACGGGTGTCCGTCCTGCGGATCCAAATATTTACCTCGCAGCCTTTCGCCGAAAGGTGGATGACCAAAGTCAAAAGAGTGCCAACATGCGCTATGAGCGCCTTGAATACCTTGGCGATGCCGTGCTGGGCGTCTTAATGGCAGAATACCTCTATGACAAATATCCAAAAGGAGACGAGGGCTACCTCACAAGCATGCGCTCCAAAGTTGTTAGCCGTAAGGCGCTCAATCGCATAGCAGTAAAAATGGGCATCCCTGAGTGGATGCAGCAATCTTCTAGAGGACGCCGAATAGGGACGACATCTGTTCCAGGAAATACTCTCGAAGCCCTAGTCGGCGCGGTTTATGTGGACAAAGGCTGGAATGCAACCAAGATTTTTGTTCACAAACGTCTATTGGATGCCTATGTGAATTTTGACCGCGTCGAAAAAGAGGTCATCTCATACAAGAGCCTACTCATTGAATGGGTGCAGCGTCAAAAAAAGACCTTTGAATTCGAAGTGCTCGATGAAAACGGAGCAGAACAGCGAAAGCGCTTTACTATGTGCATCAAAATTGATGGCGAAGTACAAGGAGAGGGCTCTGGCCAATCCAAAAAAATAGCTGAAGAAGCCGCTTCGCGCGCTGCGTGCAAGGCGTTAAATCTTGGTCGACGTGAGCCGTCTCGTCCTCGACGAGGTCGATGAGGGGCCTCCCCCCAGCTTGCTTGGGCTCAGCACGTCGCTGAGTGACGTAACCTTCATTTTCCGTTTAAATCAAACCCTTCGCTGGGGGCTGAGACGGGTAGGGGATTTGGACTGTATCCAAGCTCCCATTCGAAGTGGCCATGCCCTTTTTCGAAATGCCCAAGGAGCTCAAGAACAGGCGGTTTTTTGGAATTTTCCTGACCATAGTGCGTGGCTCAAAGGGGAAGCTCCAGCGTCAAATGACTTGTTTTCAGAGACGCTTTCAGAGGCCCCTAAGCGGCCCCTCGTCCAGAAACCAAAGAATATTCACGCGGTCTTAATCATGGATCCACCGCTATCTCCGGGGGAAATGGTAATTTTGCAACGTCAAATTGCTTCGATTCCCGAAGTGCTTGGACAGCAGGTCCTCCCTTGGTCTTCCCTTCGCGTGCGAGAGAACTTTCTCTTAGAACCGCTGAAAATATAATTTGCGCTATCCGCTATGAAACGAACAAAAATTGTCGCCACACTCGGCCCCGCCTCCTCTGATAGTAAAACCCTAGAGGCCATGCTCCATGCCGGGGTAAACGTCTTTCGTGTCAACTTTTCACATGGTAGCCACGAGCAACACCGCAGTACCATTCGCTCCCTCCGTGAAATTTTAGATCGCACGGGACTTCATGCGGCCATCTTAGCTGATCTGCAGGGCCCCAAGCTCCGCGTAGGAACGGTAGAAGAGGGTGCTGTAGTCGAACCAGGCGACACCGTCACGTTCACAAATGTCAAATGTGACGGCACGAAAGAGCGCGTCTACATGACCTATGCCGCGTTTCCAAAGGATGTTAATCCGGGCGAAACTATTCTCTTGGATGATGGAAAATTGATGATGCGCGTCATTTCCACCAACCGCAAAGATGAGGTCATTACCGAAGTGGTTCAAGGCGGTCCATTAAAGTCTAAGAAGGGCGTAAATCTTCCTAATACCCGCGTCTCACTTCCGTGTTTAACCGAGAAGGACCTTGCCGACCTTGAGGTTGCTCTGGAAGAAAATGTGGACTGGATTGGTTTGAGTTTTGTCCGCAGCGCACAAGATATCAAAGAGCTTCGCGCCATCTTGGACAAGAATAAATCCAATGCGGGCATCATTGCCAAGATTGAAAAGCCCGAAGCGGTATCCGACATCGAGCTAATCCTTGACGCCACAGATGGAGTCATGGTGGCTCGTGGGGATTTGGGGGTTGAAGTTCCTTTGGAAAGTGTTCCGTTGATTCAAAAGATGATTGTCGCAAAGGCGGTTGAACGAGCGAAGCCGGTAATTGTTGCCACCCAAATGATGGAGAGCATGATTGATAGCATGACGCCAAGTCGCGCAGAGGTCAATGATGTAGCCAATGCGGTATTGGATGGTGCTGATGCGGTCATGCTTTCCGGCGAAACCTCTGTAGGCAAATTCCCGGTAGAGGTGGTTGCAACCATGGCCAAAATCATCTCAGCGGCTGAAACTTCGGGCGTAAATCACATCAAAGAGCGCAAGCCCAAGAAGCATGATGAGCGCTTTGTGAACAACGCAATCTGTTTCCAAGCGGCAAAAATGGCCAACCTTGTTGAAGCGCGAGCTATTTGCACCATGACCTTCTCGGGGTATTCTGCACAGCTCATTTCTTCTTTTCGTCCCAAAAGCACCATTTACGCCTTCACCTCGAACAAGGCAATTTTGAATAAAATCAGCTTATTCTGGGGGGTGTGTGGATACTACTATGACGGTTTGGAGTCTACCGATCGAACGATGATGGAGATTACTCAAGCCCTCCGTTCAGATAACCAAGTGGAGGATGGCGACTACATCATTCAGTTAGCTAGTATGCCTATCTTGAAGAAGGGAACCACCAATACCATGCGGATCAAGCGCGTGGGAGAATGAGCCTAGTGTCGTTGTCGAGATCCAATCCAATAAAAAAGGGGGCCTCTGGCCCCCTTTTATGCGTTTTAAGCGCGTATCAAAGCGCTCCTGTGAAATTGCTTAAGAAACGCAAGTCGTTCTCATAGAAGGCGCGAATGTCTGGAATCTGGAAGCGCTGCATGGCTATTCGCTCTATGCCCATGCCAAAAGCATAGCCGCTATACACGCTAGGGTCTATTCCACAGGATTCCAAAACCGCCGGATCTACCATTCCACAGCCCATGATTTCCAACCATCCTGTACCCTTGGTCATGCGATGATCTACTTCGTTTTCCAAGCCCCACCAAATGTCCATTTCGGCACTTGGTTCCGTAAATGGAAAGTAGCTGGGCCGAAGGCGTATTTCTGTTTTTTCGCCAAAAAATGCTCGAGCAAACTCCAAAAGTGTTTGCTTCAAATCGGCAAAGGATACATTCTTGTCGATGTAGAGGCCCTCAACTTGGTGGAATACACAATGCGATCGGCTCGAAATTGCTTCATTTCGGAAAACACGACCCGGAGCAATGATGCGAATCGGTGGTTTTTTAGTCTCCATCATGCGCACTTGTACACTTGACGTGTGGGTTCGAAGCGCCCAGTCTGGATCTTTTGCCAAGAAAAAAGTGTCTTGCATGTCGCGCGCTGGGTGCTCAGGTGGGAAGTTTAATGCCGAAAAGTTGTGCCAATCATCTTCCATTTCGGGGCCTTGGGCTACGGCAAAGCCCATTCTTTCCAAGATGGAAACAATCTCGTTTCGCACCAATGATATGGGATGATGGGCTCCAGGGATGGCAGCGTACCCGGGTCGGCTATAGTCCTCCTGGGGAGCGCTCTTCCGAGTATTCGACTTGACCTGAAATCGCGATAAAGCCTCTTCTACGTTGGTTTTAAGCGCATTAAGCGCTTGACCAACCAACTTCTTTTGATCGTTTGGGACCGTCTTGAAATCAGCAAATAAAGCCGTTAAAATGCCTTTTTTTCCTAAGTATTGAATGCGAAAGGTTTCCACCTCTTCCGCGGAGGAAAGGGCCGTTTGCTCAATCGATCGTATGTGTTTTTCAATGATTTCCAGCATGGGAAAGGAATCGTTTATATTTGCTAAGCGCAGAGCGCAAAATTATTGCAAACAAGGATGAAGCTCAACAAAACACTCGTTTGGAGTCTAATTTTCTTCGGTATCCTCGGACTGAGCACCAGTTGTGAGGAGGAAGATACGCGTTCTCAGGTGCGCGTTCGTGTATTGAATCAGGATTCTATTCCGATTCAAAATGCCTTGGTCCGCCTTTTTGCGCCAGGAACAAACACCCTTTTTACTGACCCTAATACTCAGGGAAGCTATTACCGCTACTCTGGGGTGGATGGCTGGTGTGAGCCCTCATTCAAATTCGATGGCGAAGCCTTTTTGGACGTGGAAGCGGCCAAAGGTGGATGGCGCGGATGCTCTTATGTGCACGTCACCAAGGGTTCCGTGGCTGAAATTGTTGTCTTCATGAAGCCTTTTGGCGACTTAAATAACGGATGCCCCCAATGAAACGATTCCTCCTTGCTCTTCTAGCCATCACCTTTGGCCTTAGTTCTTGTGCCAAGAAAGAGGCTCCCATCTATAGTTTTTCGGTGGAGGTCATTGATGAGAATGGCACTCCCATTCAGAATGCCTATGTACGTGCCACGGCGCCTGTCATCAATGCAATTCCTGATTTTCAAGGCCATACCGGCATTGATGGAATCATGCGAAATGATAGTGGGGATGATGTTTTCGAATACAACATGCCGGCTGTTTTGCAAATCACGGCCCAAAAAGGAGACAACCCCCCTGTCGTATTTGGATGTGCTTATCTCAAGCTTGAGCCTGACAGCACCGTCGTTTTGAAGATTGTCGTTCTTCCCTACAGCAATGGAACGGCTGGCTGTTAATCACGTCTTCACTCCACTTCACTAAAAACGCCCTCTTTCGAGGGCGTTTTTGTTTGCTGTGCGCTTTGGGCTAGCTCAAATCCACCCTTGCCCTTCGCTATAGTGGACGACCGCCTCGCGCATTAAACGAGCCTGGTGGCCCCCTGGTAGATTCGGCAGCACTTCGACCGTTTCGAAATGTGGCCAGCCCTCTTCGTCTCTTCCAACGAATTTGTAGTACCCGTATGGCTCTAACAAACGGCATATTCCTATATGAAACACGTCGAGTTTGTGGTCTTTACGCAAGTGTTGATGCGGCATTTGGAGTTCCTGTAAGCCGATAGTGAATAGTATTCCATCCAGGTCCATCGGATCTCCTGGGGAAAACCTTTCAGTAAATAACGCGACTACGCGTTCCCACTTTTCTTTCAATGGATCGCTCATCCTACCTTTAGTGTGTTGTGAATGTAATGGACATTTCTTGTTTGGTCTGTGTGCTCTTTTTTGTAAGCCGCGGAATTTGGCGTGGTTTTGTCAATGAATGGTCTGGTTTACTCGGCCTAGCATTGGGCTACTTTGCGGTCAAAATATATGCCGTGCCTTTTGCTGACTGGCTGACCAATGCCATGGAATTACGTCTTTCAAGCGCATTGTTGCTTTCCAGGTTTACGGTCTTCCTGGGTGCTTATTTGGCGATTGTCTTGCTCGGTAAGCTGCTCACTAAGGTACTTAAGCTCGTTTGGCTTGGATGGATTAACCGACTAGCCGGCGGATTGTCTGGCTTAGTCAAGGGCGTCGTGTTTACTTCGTTGCTATTGGCCTTTTATACCCAGGCCATCATGCCCCGCTTTCCCTTGGATGGCCTCATAGGTGACTCCTGGATTTACTCCAGTTTGATCTCCGTTGGGGAGCTTCTATTGGGTCTTGGTCAAGACTATTTGTATAGCCCTTCGGTTTAAGCAAAATCCAGAATAGCCCGAATACCGGGAAGTGTTTTTCCTTCCAAATATTCTAACATCGCTCCGCCTCCTGTAGAAATGTAGCTCATTCGATCTGCTAAGCCAAACTGCTCTACGGCTGAAACAGAATCACCTCCTCCAACCAAACTAAATAGTCCAGATTCCGTGGCTTGGGCAATTGCTTCGCCCACTTCGCGCGTTCCGCCTGCGAAGGCTTCCATTTCGAACACACCTAGCGGGCCGTTCCAAAGAAGCGTTTTAGCGGACTTAACCACCTCGATAAACGATTTGCGCGATGCAGGACCTGCGTCTAATCCCTGCCAATCCGATGGAATTTCAAAAATGGAACAGATTTGCGTGTTTGCCTTCGGGGCAAAGTCATCGGCAGCAATTACATCGCTTGGCAAGTGGAGGGTCACCCCTTTTGCTTTAGCCAAATCCATGATGTCTTTGGCCGTTTGGAGGTGGTCTAATTCGCAAATGCTTCTACCCACTTGGCCGCCTTGCGCTTTGATAAAGGTGAAACTCATTCCCCCCCCAATGATGATGTGATCCACGCGATCCATTAAGCGCTGGAGGATGTCTATTTTGCTCGAAACCTTAGAGCCACCCACAATCGCCAAGGCTGGGCGCTCACTGCTTTGTAAGACGCGATTCACGTTCTCTATTTCTGCCGCCATCACATAGCCAAACGCACACGCTCCAGGGAAAAATTTTGCCACCACGGTGGTACTTGCGTGTGCCCGATGTGCGGTTCCAAATGCGTCATTGACGTAGCAATCGCCATGGGCAGCCAAAGCCTGTGCAAACGTTTCATCCCCGCTTTCTTCACCTGGATAAAATCGTACGTTTTCGAGAAGTAAAAGCTCCCCATTCTTCAATTCCTTTACGGCCGCATCGGCTTTTTGGCCAATCGCTTCTTCACAAAAGCTGATGGGTTGGCCAAGACGTGATGCTAGGGCCTCCGCTATGGGGCGGAGACTGTATTTTGCCTCTGGAGCCGCTTTGGGCCTTCCGAGATGGGATAATACAATCACTCTGGCACCTTGATCCAGTAAATAACGCAAGGTGGGTAATGTGGCCAAAATGCGCTTATCGTTGGCAACTGTACCATCCTCGTTTAGAGGAACATTATAATCAACACGAACCAATGTGCGCTGGCCCGAAACGGATAAATTCTCAATTGTTTTCATGGAAAAAGTATGGGACAACAAAGGTAGCTTTCTACCTTCGCTTTGTGACTGAACTTTTTCACTTTCCGGAAAACTCTCCCAGTAAAAACTGGATTGAGCAAGCGTCTTTGGGGCACATTCCGCACGCACAACTCATTGTCTCAAAAAATGGCGGTCTAGCTTGGCCCGCTGTCCAGCGCTACGTTCAAATTTTAATCTGTGCTCAAGGGGGCTGTGGACGCTGTGATGCGTGCACCCAGCATCGGAATTTGGCCCATCCGGATGTTCACTACTTCTTTCCAGTAATAGCTAGCGCCTCTGCGGGGGGTGGCTCGGATGTTTTTCTTCCTGAATTTCGCAACTTCATGAAATTCAATAAGTTTCCCGTTGTTCGAAATTGGATTGATGCGTTAGATGCCTCACAAAAAGTGGTTCAGATATCCGTTAAAGAGGCCAAGCGAATGGGCAATATTCTCAGTCTTACCGCTCATAGCGGCGGGTATAAAGTTTTAGTGATTTGGCTTCCGGAGCGGATGCATGAGTCCGCAGCAAATAAATTACTAAAGACTCTAGAAGAGCCCGAGGACAAGACCGTTATTCTTCTTTTAAGTCACGACGAGGAAGCTGTTCTTGGTACAATTCGCAGCCGCTGCCAAACCCTTTATCTGCCTCCTTTGGGTCGCGGTAACGTGGAGCGCTGGTTGATCGATGAACGAAGAATGGATGCAAACCAAGCGAAGGTCCTCTCCTCATTAAGTGCTGGCGAGCCCGGAATTGCGTTGGATTTCTTGGAAAACCGAGAGCGGCTTATTCCCTTGGCCGAACATTTTGTGGAATGGTTGCGTCTTGCCTTCAAGAAGGATCTCGCAGGGCTCCAGCTCTGGGTAGATCAGGTCGCTGCGTGGAATAGAGAGCAGCAGCGGGATTTTCTCATTTTTTCCGGAGAAGTGCTATCACAACTGGAACGCAAGCGACATCATGCCTTGCGTGGTTTTGCTCTAGACTGGTTTCCAGAAATCACATTCAATGCGGATGGTTTTGCCAAGTTAATGGATCATCAAAAAGTCCTCTTGATGCATCAAACTTTGGATGATGCCCACAAGGACATTGGAAGAAATGTCAATGCCCGATTAGTATTTTTCGACGCAAGCTTACTTCTTATGAAGGCTTTCTAAGCACGTACATTAGGCTGGAACTATTGTCTTTCCCTCCTTTGAAGTTGCTCCATAGTCCCTTTATAGTAGCCGAAACCCATCGCTTGGACCCATGGCGGAAAGACTCACTTAACAATCCCACATAGAAGGCATCCAACGGCATCCGATGCACTGATTCATAGCTCCACTCACTTTCTTGGGCTAAACGCTTTACATCCACTTTTGTGAAATGCCAAAAATGAATGGGCACATCCCATGCTGCCCAATGCGTTCCGTAATGATGCGCGTCCCATGAATCTGGATTGGGGAGAGCTAATAACAAACAGGCTCCCGGCGTGGCCTTGGCATAAAGGGCCTTCATCGTCTCAAGGGGCTCTGGTAGGTGCTCTAAAACATGAAAAAGGGTAATTCCGTCAAATTTCTGCTCAGCAGGGAGCTGTTCTAGTTTTTCAAAAACCGGCTGATTTATGCGATTTTCGGCTTGTTTTCGGGCGTTTTCGCTAATTTCTACCCCAAAAACACCCCATTTATCATTTTTAGCCGCTTCCAAAAAAACGCCTATTCCACAGCCAACGTCCAGGAGGTTGCGAATTTTTGATTCTGAAGGACCTCTTTGACTTAAAAACTTGGCTTTTTTTCGTGCTGCACGATCTCGTAAAAAATTGTAGAGCACATCAAAAAGCCCTTTGGATGTTTCATTGTGACTTTTGTACGCGGGCGAATCGTAGTACCGTCCAATATGTTTTTGGTCCGGACGAGGGCTTGTTCGCTTAAAATTACAGGAGGCGCATTGGATTATTTCAAAATCATCTTGGCTTACCATGTGATCATTTACCCGCATGAATGGGGAATATGCATCAGATAAACACAGAGGGCAAAGGGATATTATTTGAAGATGTTCCACGTGAAACAAGTTTAAGATTTAACGGCCCAAGTGAACCATTAATATTTGAACATCCGCAGGCGAAACCCCGGATATTCTGCTTGCCTGGCCAAGGGTTTCTGGTTGAATGCGCTGCAATTTTTGTCGACTCTCCATACTCAAGGCAGTAATTGTGTCAAAGGAGAAGCCCGATGGTATCCGTAAATTCTCGAGTCGCTTCAACTTCGCTACCTGTTCGAGTTCCTTTTCGATATAACCAGCATACTTTTCCGTGATTTCAACCTGCTCCCAAACTTCTTCACTTTGAACCGGAACATCCTTGGCGAGCTTTTCTAATATTCCTACTAGCTTTAGCTGGGGGCGAGATACTAATTGTACTAGGGGTCCGCGTTGTTTTATCCCCACTGTGCCCATTTGTTCAAGGTATTCATTGGCATCATGGGGTTCTACACTTTGGTCCGCTAGCCATCGCTGCGCCTCGTTAATGGCATCCATTTTCACTTGAAAGCGCTTCCACTGAGTTTCGTCGATAAGCCCTAAATCATGACCCAAGGACGTCAAACGGCGGTCTGCATTATCTTGTCTTAAGGTTAGTCTGAACTCTGCCCGACTCGTAAACATGCGGTAAGGCTCCTCTGTGCCTTTGGTAATTAAATCATCAATCAATACACCCATGTAGGCTTGACTTCGGTCTAATGTAAAAGGCTCTTTGGAATGTACCGCGAGGTGCGCATTAATGCCTGCCATCAAGCCTTGACAAGCCGCTTCTTCATAGCCTGTGGTTCCATTAATTTGGCCAGCAAAGAACAAGCGGGGAACAATCTTCGTCTCTAAACTATGCGACAATTGCGTAGGGGGGAAGTAGTCGTATTCCACGGCATAGCCTGGTCTGAAAAAACGGGCATTTTCGAAACCGGGCACCTTTCTCAAGGCTTCATGCTGTACTTCTTCCGGCAGGGACGTGCTAAAACCATTGATGTAAACCTCTACGGTATCCCAACCCTCCGGCTCTATAAACATCTGGTGGCTCGTTTTATCCGCAAAGCGATTGATCTTATCCTCAATACTTGGACAGTAACGCGGTCCGCTCGACTGAATCGCCCCATTAAAAAGAGGGCTGCGGTCAAAGGAGGCACGAAGGGTATCATGAACCTCTTCACTCGTATGCGAAATCCAACAGGAACGTTGCTTCTTTAAGGCTTGAGTAGGTTGATATGAAAATTTTCCAGGCTTTTCATCCCCCTTCTGTTCTTCAAACTGACTGTAGTCTAGACTTCGGCCGTCCAAACGTGGAGGCGTACCGGTCTTCATTCGACCTGATTCAAAGCCTAAGGCATTCAAACACTCAGTGATACCGCGCGCACTTCCTTCCGAGGACCGCCCCCCATGGGTTTGCTTTTCGCCAATATGCATCACTCCATTTAGAAAAGTTCCACTGGTTAACACCACGGCTTTACCTTGAACTTTATTGCCATTTTGAAGGATTACGCCGGTAACGCCATGGCTATCCGTCAAAACCTCACTGGCTGTGCTCTGCACAAAATGAAGATTCTCCATTTGTTCCAAAGTGAGTCGCCATGTTTCAGCAAAACGCCAACGATCCGATTGAACCCTAGGGCTCCACATCGCTGGTCCTTTAGACCGATTTAGCATTCTGAATTGTATCGCTGTCTGATCACTAATGACTCCGCTAAAACCGCCCAGGGCGTCAATTTCACGAACAATTTGGCCCTTTGCCACTCCACCCATGGCTGGATTGCAGCTCATTTGGCCAATGGTCTGCATGTTCATAGTCACTAGGAGGGTCGTAGAACCCATGCGCGCCGCAGCACACGCCGCTTCACAACCTGCATGCCCAGCGCCCACAACTATTACATCGTATATCATTGTTCCACGTGAAACATTAAGTCCATTGTATTCCATAATCAGATGCGTGATCAAGGTATTTATTCTCAAGGTTTCGCATCGCTAATTTTTGTTTTTCGCTTTGATCATTATATCCACAAAGGTGGAGTAAGCCATGCACATGCACGCGAGCAGCTTCACAATTTATCGACAAGCCACGCACTAAAGCATGATCCACTATCCGATCCACCGAGATGGCTAAATCGCCTTTTATTCGTATACCCCGACAACGATCGAATGTGATAATATCCGTATAATAATCGTGTTGCAGATATGTTCTATTTACCTCAAGAAGGCCCTCATCTGAATAATACGCCATGGAGATACCTGCCAGAATCTTCCCTTCAGATTCCGCTACAAATTGAAACCAATGGAGTATTTGAGCTTCCGTAAAATCCCAAGGCAGTATATCTGAAGAGGTATAAGACACCTTAACAACTGGCGATTTTATCTACACGCCGTTGATGACGCCCTCCTTCGAATTCTTCGCTTATAAATACAAGAACGCAAGCGATGGCCTCTTCTTCAGAAATAAAACGAGCTGGTAAAGCCAAAACATTAGCATCATTATGTTGAACAGCCAATGAGGCGATTTCTCTGTTCCAACATAATGCGGAACGAATGGCATTATGTTTATTGACTGACATGTTAATTCCGTTCCCAGAACCACAAATGACAATACCTCGATCTGACTTTCCTATACTTATATCCTCTGCTACTGCATGAGCAAAATCAGGATAATCCACTGATTCACTCGTATCGCAACCGTGATTAATTACCTTAATACCTTTATTTTCAAGTATTTCAATAATTTTAAACTTCAATTCTGGGCCCGCATGATCATTTCCTATCGACACCGTTAAGATCTTGTTCATAACCTGTTTAAATTCGAATAAAAGGGTTCATTTCTAATTTTCCTCTTTCTACACCTCTTGATTCATTCACATGCTTATCAGCACTAAGGCTCTATTTATTGACATATAAAGTAAAGGAAGTTTTTCACTTTGGATATTTTAAAAGTCATCTTATGACTGTAAACGAAAAGTAGTAATCTAAACGTAATCAAATACTTAGAATAAATTAAGTCGTTGATATTGTGTCAATAACTCGTGATAAGCGATATATGCAAGATTAGACTTAAAAGCTTTTACATAGTATTAACCGACTATTACTACTATATACTCTTCTACTATCTATAAAAACTATTTAATGTTTATATGTTGAATTCAATTCCTTGCGCTAATGGAAGGCTATTTCCATAATTCAAAGTATTGGTCTGTCGTCGCATATATCCTTTCCAGGCGTCTGATCCACTTTCGCGACCGCCACCTGTTTCTTTTTCACCGCCGAAAGCACCACCGATTTCAGCACCACTTGTACCAATGTTGGCATTAGCAATTCCGCAATCAGATCCTGTAGAACTCATAAAACGCTGAGCTTCTTGCATAGAACCCGTCATTATCGCTGAGGATAAACCTTGGGGTACTCCATTTTGTAAAGCAATAGCTTCTTCTAACTTGGAGTATTTCATGACATACAATAGGGGTGCAAATGTTTCATATTGAACAATATCCCAATGATTTTCAACCTCCGCAATAGAAGGACTAACAAAACAATCACTTCCTTGATTAGATAGAGCTCCACCTTTTACTAAGAAACGCCCTCCGGCCTTCTCTACGGCCTCTAAAGAGTTTAAGTACATACGTACTGCATCTTGATCAATTAAGGGCCCCATATGCATACTAGCATCTAATGGGCTGCCAATTTTAATTTGGTCGTAGGCATTAGTAATAGCCTCGCAAACTTTATCATAAATATCCTCATGGATAATTAAACGACGAGTAGATGTACAGCGTTGTCCAGCGGTTCCAACCGCACCAAATACAGCTGCAGTCACAGTCATCTTTAAGTCCGCTGTATCGGTAATAATCATGGCGTTATTTCCCCCTAATTCTAGAATGGATCGCCCTAAGCGGCTTCCTACGCGCGTAGCCACATCTTTTCCCATTTGGGTAGATCCGGTGGCAGAAATTACTGGAATACGGACATCTTCTGACATCCAAACACCTAAATTACGTCCTCCAGTAACAATAGTAGAAAGACCTTCAGGTAGATTTAATTCAGTAGAGACTTCA
This sequence comes from Schleiferiaceae bacterium, assembly GCA_029254375.1. GTDB lineage: Bacteria > Bacteroidota > Bacteroidia > Flavobacteriales > Schleiferiaceae > TMED14. The sequence goes on from JAQWXR010000026.1 coordinate 44,572, forward strand.
TTCCAAATATGTTGGCAAGCAAGTGCACAGAGGGGTACTTTTTCAGAAGCTTTCCAAACACAAGCATCACCACAAATCCATGCTAGCGTAGAATTCCAAGCCCAAACAGCTACGGGAAAATTAAAGGCTGAAATAATTCCTACTAAACCCACAGGATGCCATTGTTCCATCATAAAATGTTCCGGACGTTCACTTTTAATAGTTAATCCCGTTAACTGACGTGATAAACCCACAGCGAAATCACAGATATCGATCATCTCTTGAACTTCACCTAAACCTTCTTGATAGGATTTCCCCATTTCATAGGAAACCAGCATACCTAGAGCTTCTTTTTGCTCCCGAAGCTTATTTCCAAAAATCCGCACGGCCTCACCACGCTTTGGAGCAGGTACGTTACGCCATTCTTTTTGAGCACTTTGCGCGGAAGCGATGACTTCTTGATATTGATCCTCTGAAGTCTCTGAAACGGAACCAATTAAACTTCCGTCGACGGGAGAATAACTAGGAATCCATTGACCAGAAAGCATAGAACGCCGGCCAATCCAGGTGCCAGCGTTCTTTGCTTCAATATTGAAAGCAGATAAAACAGTGCTTATTAAGGGTTGTGTCATAGGAAAAGAGGTTAAATTCTTTTCCAAAGGTAACCCTCATTTCTTGCGCCTTATGCTACTAGGACCATCACCTCATTAGGAAGTTTTTGGTTTTCAGCATGACGGCGTTTCATGTACTCTTTTGGGGTAGTGTCTACAATGCGCTTAAAAGCGGCAATAAAATTATTGACGTTCATATACCCCACAGAATAAGCCAAAGAAGCCACGTTATTAGATCCGAACTCGATCATTCTAAGGGCATGTTGAATTTTAAACGACGTAATAATCTCTTTTGGGCCCGTTTGGAAATGCCGAAGGCAAGCACGCTGTAAAGAGGAACGGCTCATGAACATTTCTTTAGAGAGTAATTCTACATTGAGATTATCCTTCATGTGTTTCTGAATGCTCGAAATTATGCGGTCTTTTTCAGTTTGCTCAAGAGGAGCTGAGTATTTACTTCGAGGACACAAGGCAAGTAGATTTCTGATTTTTAGTATCATTTCCGTACTGTCCATACCGGTGGGTATGCAATCAATCGCCCCATTTTTCAAACACTGAATACGCTGGTTTAGACTGCAATGTTCAGCAATCATAATGGTACAGACATTATTTAACATCTCCTTGTTTTCTAACTCCACCATCAAAGTTTCGCCAGAATCATTCACCTCACATATATCGAGCATAATGAGTGCAGGAATATTTAAGTTAAAGCTGTGATTCCATTCTCGAAGGTGTGACACGGCAGTCACATCTAAATGGTTTGCTTTTAGAAGATTTGCGAAACGCGTGCGCACCTCTTCCCTTGGGGATAGGATTAAAATCATTGGTAAACTTGGTTTTTGGTTGGTACAGTAAATTTATTGAATGATTTTTCGGATTTAACCCATCTCATATGAGATCATATCAAAAGTACCCTGCGTGTACCCAGCCGAATACAGAGTAGACAGCCAAAGTGAATTTGCTTGTTTTAGGGAATTAAAAAACCCCGAAGCGGAAGCAACGGGGTTTTTAAGATGAGGTCTCGAGCGGATTCGAACCGCTGTACAAGCTTTTGCAGAGCCTTGCCTAGCCACTCGGCCACGAGACCTGAATGGGGGGCGAAATTACAACGCTTTCCCCGTAAACAAAGGATTTTCTTCTAAAAAGGCCACGCACACGGCATGAACATCTCCATCAATGGGTGGATTTAATTTACAAACCTTGACTTCTGCCCGGGCGACTTGGGGGTGTTGACTGAAAATTCGCTGTATGATTCGGGCCGCCACAGTTTCTAAAAGTTTGGCCCGAATAGCCATTTCTTCACTGACAATCTGCCGAAGGGCGACGTAGTCCACGGTATCCTTGAGTTCATCACTTTGGGCCGATAGGTGTAAGTCTGCAAAAACGGACAGGTCAATCCGGTATTCCGAACCAATCACCGCCTCTTCATCGAGACAACCATGGTAGGCATATTCGCGTTGCGATTCTAAATCAATGCGTTGAAGGCCCATAGGTTAGAGTCTTGTGATTGCTGTTTGAATTCGGCGATGGCTCGCTTCGCTTCCAATGAGTTCCATCACTGTAAAAATGGAAGGCCCTTGAGTAGTGCCTGCAATAGCTAATCGCAATACAGGACCCACTTGGCCAAAGCCGAAACCCTTTTCGGCTAGGTAATTTTTGAAACAAGCTTCTAAATGGCCCTCCGTGTAATCTGTTTGGGCAAAAAGCAAATCCAAATCACTCAGGTAGCTAGGCGCCTCGGCGGTCCACTTTTTGGCGACCATAGCCTCATCATAACTATTCGGATCTGAAAAGAGATAATCGGCCGCATCCAGGGTGTCGCCAATAAATTCAGCGCGATCCATAAAAAGATTCATTGCACTGCGCGCAAAGTCTACGCTAGGGATTTCCAAGCCGCGGGCGCCAGCCTCTTTCATGTAGGCTTGAATTAATTCAGCCTCAGGCCTCAGGCGCAAATGCTGCTGATTGAACCATTTGGCTTTATCAAAATCAAACCGGGCACCCGCTTTATTTACCTTATTGAGGTTAAAATCACGGATCAATTCATCCATGGAAAAAATCTCTTGGTTTGTGCCCGGATTCCATCCCAAAAACGCCAACATATTGATAAAGGCTTGGGGGTAAAACCCACGCTCACGGTAGCCGGAAGCGCTTTCGCCGGTCTCTTCGTTGTGCCAGTTTATGGGGAAAACAGGAAATCCAAGACGATCTCCATCACGCTTAGAGAGCTTCCCGTTCCCATCGGGACGCAGCAAAAGAGGTAGGTGAGCAAATTCAGGTTGAGCCCAAGAAAAAAAACGATAAAGAAGCACGTGGAGCGGAGCGGAAGGCAACCACTCTTCACCGCGAATCACATGGGTAATTTCCATGCTGTAATCATCCACCACATTCGCCAAGTGGTAGGTGGGCATGCCGTCGCCCTTGAGCAAGACCTTGTCGTCTAAGTTCAGCGTGTTAACACTTACCCAACCACGAATGCGGTCTTCAAATTTTACCTCTTCATTGCGGGGCATTTTGACGCGGATGACATACGCCTCGCCCGCTTCCAACCTGCGCTGAACCTCATCTTCTGAAAGGGTTAGCGAGTTTTTCATGGAAGTGCGCGTAATGCTGTTGTATTGCCAATTTGGATTTCCCGCTTGTTTCGCACGCTCACGAACCGCCTCCAAATCCTCTGGCGAATCAAAGGCGTAATATGCATGGCCAGCCTCCAAAAGCTGATCAGCAAAAGCGCGATACATCGGTTTGCGTTCGCTTTGGCGGTAGGGGGCGTGAGGGCCTCCTCCAGGCAATTTATCTTCTGCGCCAATGCCCTCATCGGGTGAAAAACCACACCATGCGAGCGCTTCGACGATGTATGCTTCTGCGCCAGGAACAAAGCGAGTTTGGTCGGTGTCTTCCACGCGAAGCAAGAAGTCTCCACCGTTCTGCTTGGCAAACAGGTAGTTATATAAAGCGGTACGGACGCCCCCCATATGGAGAGGTCCAGTAGGACTGGGGGCAAAACGAACGCGAACCCGACGGTTTTCCATGTGTTTTTCTTTGGGTGGGCAAAGATAACCCACCACGCAGCACCTACCTATCTTTGTACCATGGAGCGACAGCTATCTGAACAAGAGCAGTTTCGACGCGAAGCCTTAGAGGCCTTGCGTGCGACCGGCATGGATCCTTTTCCTGCCGCAGAAGTACCCGTGAGTCACTTGGCTCAAGACATCAAAAACGACTACCCGTCCAAACCTGAGGATTTTTCTGAGGTGTGTGTGGCCGGACGATTGATGACCAAACGCATTATGGGTAAAGCCTCATTTGCGAGCTTGATGGATTCTTCCGGTCGAATACAGATTTACCTCAACCGCGATGAAATATGTCCCGAGGAAGACAAGTCGATTTATAATGATGTTTTTAAAAAGCACTTAGACATTGGGGATTTCATCTCGATCAAAGGGCATGTTTTTATTACGCAAACCGGCGAAATTTCTGTGCACGCCAAAGAATTGACCTTACTCAGCAAGAGTATTCGCCCACTTCCTGTGGTCAAAAAAGACGCCGACGGAAATACGTACGACGCCTTTACCGATCCGGAATTGCGCTACCGCCAGCGCTATGTTGACCTCGTGGTAAACGAAGGAGTGAAGGACATTTTTGTCAAGCGTACCAAGGTGTTTGCTACGATGCGTTCGATTTTTAACCGCGCAGGATATCTCGAAGTAGAAACGCCCATTCTTCAGCCTATACCCGGTGGAGCTGCAGCCCGCCCCTTCATTACGCATCACAATGCACTCGATATGCCCTTGTATTTGCGCATTGCCAATGAATTGTATTTGAAGCGCTTGATTGTCGGAGGCTTTGATGGCGTGTATGAATTTGCCAAGGATTTCCGCAACGAAGGAATGGATAGAACACACAATCCTGAGTTTACCGTGATGGAAATCTATGTGGCCTACAAGGATTATTTCTGGATGATGGACATGACAGAAAAAATGTTGGAAGAGATAGCCGAAACGGTGACGGGATCTTCCGAAATCACGGTTTCAGGAAAGGTCATTTCTTTGAAGGCGCCCTATGCCCGAGTGCCCATCTTAGAGGCGATTAAAACACACACCGGCTTGGATCTTTTGGGCAAGTCAGAAGATGAAATTCGGACAGCTGCTAAGTCCATTGGGATTGAAGTCACGGCAGCGATGGGAAGTGGAAAAATTATCGATGAGATTTTTGGTGAAAAATGTGAGAAACACTACGTTCAACCCACCTTCATTACCGATTATCCCTTGGAAATGTCCCCATTGTGCAAGCGCCATCGCGACGACGACCGCTTGACAGAGCGTTTCGAACTCTTTATTAACGGGAAAGAAATTGCCAACGCCTACAGCGAGCTGAACGATCCGATTGACCAGCGCGCGCGATTTGAAGAACAACTCAAACTGTCGGAAAAAGGCGACGACGAGGCCATGTTTATTGACCAGGATTTCTTGCGCGCCCTCGAGTATGGCATGCCTCCAACCTCCGGTATGGGCATTGGAATGGATCGCTTGACCATGTTGCTAACGGATCAATCAAGCATTCAAGAAGTGCTTTTTTTTCCTCAAATGCGTCCCGAAAAGGCCGACTAAGCGATGCTTTATCCCGTGAACGCCGGAGAGTCTTTGGACTTTCATATACTTAAAGGCTATGTAGCGGAACATGCGGCATCACGAAAAGGCCGCATGGCCATTATGTCCATGGAGCCTAATGCGTCTCAGCGGGAAGTAGAGCCATCATTGCTTCAATCGGATGAGCTGCTTCAACTTATGGAGCGCGGGCATTTTTTCCCCGCCGTGGCCATGGCAGAGGTAGATGACGCGCTCCCCTTCCTTAGAATCCAAAATGCCGTGCTCACCACGGAGCAGTTCATGGCCATCAAGGCGCAAGCCGAGAGTTATGCGAACGGCTATCGTTTTATGCTCACGTATGAAGTGGATGTGCCGATGCTGGCCGTCTCCTTGAAGCCCTTTCCGCCCAATCCAGAAATTCCACAATCCATTGATCGCGTGTTGGAGCGAAATGGCCAAGTCAAGAGCAATGCCTCGTCGGATTTGGCACGAATCCGCACGGACCTAGGAAAGAAGCGCGTGGCGGCCGACCGCCTGTTTTATAAGGCACTTAAGCGCTATGAAGCAGAAGGATGGTTGGGCGATATCCGAGAATCGGTGAGCAACGATCGACGCGTGATGGCGGTTTCTTCCTCACATAAAAGCAAGGCACGCGGGGCGTTTCATGGTAGTAGCGCCAAGAATACCTTGGTGTTTTTGGAGCCCACAGAATGCCTAGAAATTAATGCCGAAGTAGGCCTACTCATCGAAGAGGAGCGCAAAGAAATCCGACGAATATTGCAGGCGCTGACCAAAACACTATCTCCGTATCGGGCGGAAATTCAAGACACAGATGAGCGCCTCACCGTCTTGGACATTATCCTCGCGAAAACGAGATTTGCTCGAGAAGAAGGAGCCTGTCTCCCTCGCATAAGTCAAAACGGAGAAATTGACCTTCGGCAAGCCCTGAACCCTGTTCTGCGGCGCGTTCAAAAAGCGAAGCAACGCCAGGTAGTTCCTTTGGACATAGCGCTACGCCCAAGCCAGCGCCTCATCGTTATAAGTGGCCCAAACGCGGGGGGTAAATCCATCGCGCTAAAAACGGTGGGACTTTTCCAAATCATGCTCCAATGTGGCATATTGATTCCAGCCCACCCGAAATCGGTTATGTCTTGGTTTGGACGTATCATGGCAGATATCGGAGATGCTCAAAGTGTGGAAAACGAGCTCTCTACCTACAGTGGAAAGCTTTCTAAAATGAAAGAAATCCTCGATTGGGCAGCAGAAGACACACTCTGCTTAGTGGATGAGTTTGGAAGCGGCTCGGACCCTGACCTAGGGGCGGCTCTGGCTTCTGTTTTCTTGGAGGAAATTCACTCCTCAGGGGCCTATGGGGTGTTCACCACCCACTACAACAGCATCAAAGCTCTGGCGGAGGAGCTGGACGGCTGCTGCAATGCCAATATGTCGTTTGACGTCCAAACCTTTGCTCCAGAGTATGTTTTACAGCTAGGTGTTCCTGGCTCCTCCTACACTTTTGAAGTAGCTCAACGCGTGGGCATTCCGAAGCGCTTAATGCAAGCGGCCAAGGATGCTTTAGCGACCCAAACACTGGCCGTCGACCGTCTTTTGGTAGGCCTACAAAAGCAACGGAGCCAACTGGATAGAACACGGAGCCAAATCAGCGACCGATTGGCTGAATTGGAGAAGTTAAAAACAACTCAGGAGAAGTATATCAGCAATCTGGAATCAAAACTGAACCGTGCTGCTGAAAATAATGCCGAAATCCACGATCAACTCATGTGGGGCAAGCGCATGGAACAATGGTCGTTGAGCTGGAGTAAGGCCAAAACGCAAAAGGCCAAGAAAGAAGTTGAAGAGCGCATCGTGCGCACCTTATCCGAGCGACACCAAGTCCTCGAAGTGCAAAAAAAGCGGGCCGAAACCGCGAAGCAAAAAGAGGAACGTGAGCAACTGGAACAGTTATGGACGATTCCCATCAAGGTGGGCGATAAAGTCAAGGTTCTTCAAGGTGCGGGACGCCAAGCCGGGGAAATCCAAGAAATACGCAAAGACAAGTTTTTGGTCAGCTTAGGGGGCGTCCTATCGGCTTGGATGGAACGCCAACAATTTGTGCACTGGGACCACCGTCCCGGGGCGAGCGACACTTCGAATAAAAGCAGCAAGACCCCTAAAAAGAAGAAACAGCTCCATTCAAGCACTGCCAGCAAGCCCGCATTAAGCCAAGGAGCAAAGCCAAGCGAAAACCCCAGGGAAAAAGCCCCCGCCTCGGTCAGCGAATCGAATAGCCCTACCTTGATCCCAAAGAAAAAACAGCGCAAACGCCCCAAGCCCAAACCTCCGGGCCCGGCCCCAAAAGATTAAGAAGACATGGAAGAACTTCAACCCATCATTACCAATGAAGCCACCGTATTTGGCTTACTTATGGCCCTGTTGGGGGGCATTTTCTGGGCGTCTAAGCACCCTCGATTTGCAGGATTTTTCAAGGTGGTTCCAGCGCTATTGCTTTGCTACTTCCTTCCGTCCTTGTTGACAAACCTCAACATTGTCCCCAAAGACACGCACCTCTATTTTGTGGCCTCGCGCTACCTTCTCCCCGCCAGTTTGGTTTTATTGACGCTGAGTATCGACTTAAAGGCGGTTTTTGGCCTTGGTCCCAAGGCGCTTATCATGTTCTTTACAGCCACGATCACCATCATACTCGGTGGTCCGGTAGCCATATTGGCGGTTTCCTCTTTTGCTCCAGACCTCGTTGGTGGGGTGGGCCCCGATGCGGTTTGGCGCGGGATGTCTACCATTGCGGGTTCTTGGATAGGTGGCGGAGCGAATCAAGCGGCAATGTTCGAGATATTCCAACCCTCTGATTCACTGTATTCTGCGATGATTACCGTCGACGTGGTGGTTGCCGAAGTGTGGATGGCTATCATCCTATTCGGCGCGGCCAAAAGCGACAAAGTTGACGGCTGGCTGAAAGCAGACAACCGCTCCGTCAAGGCGCTTCAAGGCGAAATGGAAGAGTTTTTGGCCAAAACCTCTCGAATACCCACGTTTCCAGAAGTTATGATGATTCTGGGTGTTGCTTTTGGTGCGGTAGCCCTGGCGCATATGGGTGGTGACTTTTTTGCGCCATGGTTTGCTGAGCACATGCCCTATACCGCAAACTTTTCTTTGACAAGCGATTTCTTTTGGGTAGTAATAATCGCGACAACCTTGGGGCTACTCCTATCGTTTACGTCCGCCCGAAATCTAGAAGGAGCGGGTGCCAGTCGTTGGGGCTCTGTCTTCATTTACATTTTAGTGGGTACTATCGGAATGAAAATGGACATCAAAGAAGCAATTGATCAACCCGGCCTAATTCTAGTAGGTGCAATTTGGATGATTTTCCACGTAGCCATTTTACTCGGCGTCGCCCGGTGGATTAAGGCCCCCTTTTTCTTTGTTGCGGTGGGCTCCAAAGCAAACATTGGAGGGGCCGCATCTGCGCCCGTGGCCGCGGCGGCATTCCACCCTTCCTTGGCGCCCGTAGGGGTGTTGTTGGCGGTATTAGGCTATGCGCTGGGCACCTATGGAGGCTGGCTGACAGGTCTCTTAATGCACTTGGTAAGTGGCGACCCATTACCTTTAATGCTCTCCTAATTCCATGGTATTTCCAAGAGGGCTTGGGGCGTATCTTTTGCCGGCCTAAACAACCCTCCATGAAGAACGTCTACCTCTCTTTGGTTCTTTGCGCCATCAGCGCAACGGCCGCCGCCCAAACAGCTGAAGATGCCGCCTTTGTAAAAGGCTTGTATCAACAGGCCCTCGGTGCGCAACAAGGCTACAAATGGCTGGCCAACTTGTGTTCTGAGGCGGGCCCTCGATTAGCCGGATCAGAAGGCGATGCCAAAGGCGTGAAATGGGCGTTTGAAACCCTCGATACCCTAGGTTTTGACCGTGTATTTACCCAGCCCGTTGATGTCCGACACTGGGCGCGCGGCGTGGAAACGGCCGAATGCCTCCAAGGCAAAACCAAGCGCCCTTTACGAGTGACAGCTTTGGGTGGCTCTGTGGGCACTCCTGGGGGAGACAAGGGTCCTGGTCTCACCGCGAAAGTCATTGAAATTGTAGGCCGTGAGGACCTCGCCGCCAAAGGACACCTCCTCGCGGGCAACATCGTCTTGTACAACGAACCTATGGATCCCTGGTTGATCAATACAGGTTCTTCCTATGGCAAGGCTGGATGGCAGCGCTGGGGAGGCGCCTCGGAGGCCGCCAAATACGGGGCGGTAGGCGTTTTGGTGCGCAGTTTGACACACCGAAACGACGACTTCCCCCACACGGGCGCCATGGCCTACGAAGAGGGCGTGACGAAAATCCCAGCTGCGGGTATCAGCACCAACGACGCCAATTGGCTCAGCGCCGAACTCAAAAACAATCCCAAGCTCCAGGTACACTACACCTTGGGCTGCCACGAAGTTGGTCGCGCCATGTCCGCCAATGTCATCGCGGAATGGAAGGGCAGCGAGTTCCCCGATCAAGTCATGGTCGTAGGCGGCCACCTGGACTCATGGGATTTAGGAACAGGGGCCCAAGACGACGGTGCCGGCGTGGTGCACTCCATGCAGGCCTTGTGGCTTCTCAAACAGGCCGGCTACCAACCCCGCCACACCATGCGCATCGTGCTGTTTGCGAATGAAGAATTCGGCCTGGAAGGCGCGCGCGACTATGCTGATTCCGGCTTGGAACCAGGCCGAGCGCACCTCGCCGGCGTCGAGTCCGACGGAGGTTCCGGCGCGCCGCGCGGCTTTAGCCTACCCGCCTTCTTCCACGAGGAACATCCCGAAATTATCCAGGCCTTAAATGCACTGCTCTCTCCCTACGGCTGTCGAGAATGGACCCAAGGAGGTTCGGGCGCAGACGTCGGCCAAATCACCGACGAAGGGGCCATCCTCATGGGTTACCGCGGCGATAGTCAGCGCTACTTTGACTACCATCACACAGCCCAAGACAACATCCAATCGGTGCATCCGCGTGAGCTTGAGCTGGGATCTGCGTCGATGGCCGCCTTGATGTACTACTTGGATAAATCGCTCTAAAATGCAAGCGTAAAGGAGTTAAAGCCCTTCAACTCTTCAACCCTTTAACTCTTCAACCCTTCAGCTCTTCGCCCAACACGATCGTTCGATCACTCATGTAGCGAACTACGCGTGCGTCATGGCTAATGAATAGATAGCTGAATTGGAATCGGTCCTTGAGGTCATTCAAGACATTTAAGACTTGCGCCTGAACACTAACGTCCAGCGCGGCAACAGACTCATCGCAAATAATCACCCGCGGGTCGACTGCCAAAGTGCGTGCAATGCCGATCCGTTGGCGTTGACCGCCACTAAACTCATGGGGATATTTATCATAAGCCAAGGAGGGCTGGGGCAAACCGACAGCCTCTAGTAATTCTAAGACTTTTATCTTTTGCTGCGCGGCGTCCCCCCAAAGCTGGTGCACGTGCATTGCCTCCTGGATAGCCTCTCCGATTCGCATTCGGGGAGAAAGGCTGGAAAATGGATCTTGAAATATGTACTGTATTTCGCGGGCCATCGCTCGGCGCCCTGCACGATGTAGTCCGTCAATGCGCTGTCCTCGATAGAGAATCTCGCCCCCATCTGGCTGGGCTAAATTCACCAAACAGCGCGCAATAGTTGATTTACCGCTACCGGAAGCGCCAACCAAGCCCAATGTTTCCCCCTCGTGTAGCACAAGATCTAAATCGTGCAAAACAGGGATCCCGGCAAACGCCTTGGACAATGCACGAACCTCTAGGATGACCTCCGAGGGAACATACGTGGGCCGCTCAAGGTCACTTATTTGGCGACCCTCAATAAAATCCTGTACCGTGGGTAGGCGCAGGGGCTTTCGATTCTCGGGCGGACGGGAAGCAAGTAATCCCTGCGTGTAGGCATGTTGAGGTTGCGCGAGTACCACGGTTAATGGCCCTTGTTCGACACATTCTCCAGAACGCAGAACATAGACATTATCGGCAACCGCGGCAACGGCGTCGAGATCGTGGGAAATGAATAGCATGGCAAAACCATGCGATTGTTGAAGCGCGCGAAGCAGTCTCAAAATATCATGAGCGACCGTGTGGTCCAAAGCCGTGGTGGGCTCATCGGCAATCAAAAGTTCAGGGTCCTGAGCCATCGCCATAGCAATCATGATGCGCTGACGTTGTCCCCCACTCATTTGATGCGGGTATTTTCGAAAACTAAGCTCAGGTTCTGGAAGTTGAACACGCGCCATCCAGTCGAGGGCATAGACCTTGGCCTCGGGCGCGCTTTTTCCACGGGCCCGGGCGGCTTCAGCAATTTGCTCTCCAACCCGCATAGTGGGGTTCAAAGCGGTCATGGGCTCCTGAAATACCATAGCTCGGCGCAACGCTCTGGCCTCGGCAAGGCCCGCCCCCTCAGCTCGAATACCTGACGGAAGCAAGTCCATTAATGCCAGGGCGCTGAGCGATTTTCCGGATCCAGATTCCCCAACCAGGGCGGAACACTGACCCGCTAAAATATTGAGATCAAGGCCGCTCACCAAGGGTGTTGATGTGCTGAATATGTGTAAACCCTGGAGGTGAAGCACCCCAATTAAATATCTGAGGGATCGTTTATCGGCAAAGCGTCTGATGATGATGCCTGGACGGGCGCGTCTTCTGCCATTTCGGGGGAATCGTCCGTACTTAACTCCTCGCCAATCGCAAATGTTTGGCGCGAAAAATCACGATGCACGTATTCGGTGACAACCCGTATAAAAGAGGAGGGAAGCCCGCTTTCTGTGTCCGCGCTGCCCTCTAGATGGCCTGTTCGGACCAAAACCATGTCGCGGTCAGGAATGGCCACAATCCACTGGCCCAAATGTCCCCGATATGCGACAAAAGAAACAGTTGCGTCTGCGCCATTGGGTGCGTCCACCGAACCAACCCAAAAACTATAGCCGTAAAAAGCCTCCAATCCGGGTGTAGTCGCCGTGTATAAAAAGGTGCTGTCCACCAAGACAGTACCCTTCCAGCGGCCATGGTTTAGCAATAGTTTGCCAAGGCGACCGTAATCGCGTGCCGTGGCGTTAAAGCAGCAGTATGTCAAGGAGTTCCCGCTATCGTCTTGATGCCAAAAAGCCTCGGATGTGGCGCCCATTGGTCCCCAAAGTTTACTCGAGGCATATTCATTCACCTTCATGCCTGTAGCGGACTCCAGGCAAAAACCGAGCAAGGCCGTAGCCCCAGATTGATATTCATAGCGCTGGCCAACGTTTGCACCCACAGCACAACCGGTGCTTGTGGCAAAGAGGTCCTTACCGAAATATGCTTTGGCAGTGATGCCAAAAGGATTGTAATAGTCTTCATCCCAGTCCAAATCAGCGGTCATGGCGCTGAGATTTTTCAGTGTCAATTTCTCGGCTCCAGGACCCTGAAGCATGGGCAAGTAGTCGATGGCCTTCGCGTCCCAGCTCGGGATTTTCCCCTCTTGGATGGCTATCTGAACCAGCATGGTCACGATGGACTTAGCCATGGAAAAGCTGTTGGTCTTCGATTCGGGATTTACCTTGTTGTCGTAGTCCTCGTATCGCAAAGTGTCGTGGGTAAAAATCAGGAAGGCCCCGGTTTCTATGTCATTCAATACCGCCTGAAGGTCATCACTCGGAGCATAAGCCATATCTAAATCCACGGGCCATGGCTGGGGACTAGGTGCTTCAATAGGGGCCTGTTTAAAGAACTCCCCGTCAAAAATGTTGCTTGTGGTATAGCCCTGCAGGTAGGTGGCATAGACCCCTTTGAATAAATAACTATACCACGAAGCCTGGGCCAACAAAAAAACTAAGGCCACGGCGATGAGCGTTTGAACGATGCGTTTCATGAGGAAAAGGTAGGAAATTGAGCAACGCAATACGATGCTAGCCCACTTCGTTTGCAGGAGTGAGGTTTTCCCACGAACAAGGCTCGAGCTGCACCGAGAACCTCGCTTGAAAATGCTTCTGAACTTTAGCCTTGAGTTCCCCCTCATCAATGGGGTGCCCCACCTCGAGATGCAAGGAAGTTACCGCCTTGTCGGTAATCCCACAAGGCACGATGTATTGGAAGTACTTCAAATCCGTATTCACATTGAACGCCCAGCCGTGCATGGTCACCCATCGGCTGGCCCGAACACCCATGGCGCAAATTTTTCGGGCAAAAGGAGTGCCCACATCGAGCCACACCCCGGTTTCGCCTGGACTACGGCTCCCGGCTAAGCCATATTCGACCAAGGTGTCAATGATCACGTCTTCTAGGGTGCGCAAATAGCGATGGATGTCGGTAAAGTGGTGGTCCAAATCCAAAATGGGATATCCTACTAATTGCCCTGGCCCGTGATAGGTGATATCGCCACCGCGGTTAATCTTGTAAAACTCAATCCCCAAATCCTTAAGCTGCTGTTCATTGGCCAGTAGATTGGCATAGTCGCCACTCTTTCCCAAGGTGTACACATGAGGATGTTCAACAAATAGCAGACAATCTTGGGTTGCGTGCTGTTGAGCCTCGGGGAGCCCCCTATTCGCTGATTTTTGGGCAATCGTCTCTGAAAAAATAGCCTCTTGAAAATCCCAAGCGCGTTGGTATGACCAACGGCCTAAATCGGCAAAGCGCACAAGGCGTGGGGTAGTTGTACGACCGTTTTCCATGGAGGGAAGCTGGAAAAAGAGCTTTAGCGAGGTCTAAAGGCAAGTTTTTTCTCTCCGCCAAAAATACGACATTGCTGTCCGTATGATTGGACCTCTATTTGCTTCGTTTTCTGAACTCAACACCAGCACTCTGTATGGAATCTTAGCCCTTCGCGCTGAGGTTTTCGTGGTGGAGCAGGACTGCCCCTACCAAGATTTGGATGGAAAGGATGAGCAAAGCATCCACCTATGGTATGAAGAGGAGGGGTGCCCCGTCGCCTATGCACGCTTGCTGCCGCCAGGAAGCGCCTATGCCGAGGCAGGGATTGGACGGGTCGTCACGGCCCAGCGCCTGCGCCGAACTGGGCTAGGAAAGGAGCTCATGCGTGCGGCCATTGACCGCGCACAAATGCAGTGGCCCGGAGAAGACCTCGTCATTATGGCGCAGAGCTACCTCGTAAATTTTTATCAGGGTTTTGGCTTTGAAATAGAGCGGGAAGAGTTTCTTGAAGATGGAATTCCACACCGCTGGATGCGCTTCACAGCCTAGTCGTCGTAGCTGATGCGAACACGCTCTGAGCGCGGCATCGTTTGGCAAGTCAGCACGTAGCCATCCGCAACCTCATCATCGGTTAAGGAGTAGTTCATGGCCATTTCGACCTCCCCTTCCAAAACCTTGGCTCGGCAGGTACAGCAAACCGCGCCTTTGCACGCATAAGGCACATCGGCACCCGCATCTAGTGCGGCGTCTAAGACAAAATCTTTGGGGCCCTGGTGGAAGTGCGTCTCCTCTCCATCTAAAATAACCGTCACATGGGATTCGACGCTCGACTTACTTTGTTTTTGGCTACTACTTGCGGCCGAAGGGCTTGCCGCGGTGAAGAGTTCAAAGTGAATCGCAGATTTGGCAACACCCGATGCACTTAGCGCTGCCGTCACGCCATGAATCATCTCTTCCGGACCGCATAAAAAGTGACCAGCAGCTTCTTTTATTCCAGCAATTTGTTCCGTAAAAGCTCGCGTGCGTGCCTCATCAATACGTCCATGGAGGAGGTTGTTTCCTTGGTCTTCGCGGCTCAAAACATGATGCACCTCGAGTCGACCCATGTATTGATCCTTGAGGTCTTCTAGCTCAGATTTGAAAATAATCGTTTGGCTTTTTCGGTTGCCGTAGAATAAAATGAATTTCGACTGGGGGGCACGGGCCAAAAGCGTCTTAAGAATAGAAAGAACAGGCGTGATACCAGATCCCGCGGCGAAACCCACGTAGGTTTGCTGGTCGTCTTCAGCGACCTCCAAGAGGAACTGACCCATTGGGGGCATCATTTCCATTTGTTCACCCGCTTTTAAGTGTTGATTGGCCCAGGTGGAAAACACACCGGACTCCACCTGCTTTATGGCCACTCTCAATTCCCCTGAAAGCGGGCTACTGCACAACGAGTAGGACCGGCGAACTTCCTGCCCGTCGATTTGTGTCTTGAGGGTGAGGTATTGTCCAGGGACGAAAGAAAAAATGGATTCGTCAGGAATGGCAAAAGAAACGCTTACACAATCCTCAGTTTCGCGGCGCACATTGATCACCTCGGCGGGGTAAAAGTTGGGCTTAATTCCTTTCTGGGCGGCCTTGGTAGTTAAAAGACCAGGAAGAGATTCGCTGCTTTTTTTCTTAAAAAATCCCAACATAATGGAGGAGGATATGATCGTAAGTGAATGAACAAAAGTAGGCTTCAGAGCCTTTATTAAGAACCCGTTCGAACCAACCTTAGTTCACCTGGCCTTAAATTGGCCTCAAATTCGCGCCACTGATGGGAGAAACGCATTCCTTAGAAGACCGCTTCCAAGCCTTTGTTGAAGCGGAAAACAAAGTAGAACCAAAGCACTGGATGCCTGACGGCTACCGGAAAACCCTAGTGCGCCAAATAAGTCAGCACGCACACTCGGAGGTGGTGGGCATGCTCCCTGAGGCAAATTGGATCACTCGAGCGCCAAGCCTTCGGGCAAAACTAATCTTACTTGCCAAAGTGCAAGACGAGGCAGGACACGGCTTGTACCTATACTCTGCGGCCGAAACGCTGGGCACGTCTCGTGATCAAATGATAGACGATCTCCTAAGCGGAAAGGCGAAATACTCCTCCATTTTCAATTACCCAACGCTTACATGGGCAGACATGGGTGCCGTAGGTTGGTTGGTTGACGGTGCGGCAATTGCCAATCAAGTCATGCTTTGCCGTACATCGTATGGCCCGTACAGTAGGGCTATGGTCCGCATTTGTAAAGAAGAAAGCTTTCATCAGCGACAAGGGTATGAAATCATGATGACCCTTGCCAAGGGAAGCCCAGAACAAAAAGCCATGGCGCAAGACGCATTGAACCGATGGTGGTGGCCTTCTGTTATGATGTTTGGCCCATCCGATGACAATAGCCCGAACTCTACCCAAAGTATGAAGTGGCGCATAAAGCGCAAATCAAATGACGAACTCCGTCAAGAATACATAGATAAAACCGTTGCTCAGGCTGAGTTCATCGGCTTAAGCATCCCAGACCCAGAGTTAAAATGGAATGAGGAAACCGGTCACTATGATTTCGGCGAAATAGATTGGACCGAATTCTTTCAAGTGATTGCTGGAAATGGACCGTGCAATTCGGAGCGCCTAGCGGCACGGCAGAAGGCCCATAATGAGGGAGCATGGGTGCGTGACGCCGCCACCGCATATGCTGCGAAGCAATCCGCCCGCCAATCCAACCCAAGCAAACAAACGCACGCCGCATGAGCCAAGGATCGCAGCAATGGCCACTTTGGGAGGTCTTCGTTCGAAGCAAGAACGGCTTGGCGCACAAGCATTCGGGCAGCCTTCATGCGCCTGATGCGGAGATGGCATTGAAAAACGCACGGGATGTTTACACGCGCCGCAGTGAGGGGGTCTCCATTTGGGTTATTCCATCTGAAGCCATTACCGCCTCATCGCCGGACGAGAAAGATCCATTATTCGCACCGTCGGACGATAAAGTGTATCGCCACCCCACTTTTTATGACATTCCAGATGAAGTGGGACACATGTGATCCAAAAACCGACTATGTTCTACATCTAGCGGATGATGCACTCATTTTGGGTCAACGTCTCGCAGAGTGGTGTGGTCATGGACCCATCTTGGAGCAAGACATTGCATTGACCAACATCTCTCTAGACCTGATTGGCCTTGCGAGGCAATACTATCAATACGCAGCAGAGCTCATCGGCGACGGATGTACGGAGAATGATTTGGCGTACCACAGGGATAGCCGAGCGTTTAAAAATCACTTGATAAGCGAGCAGCCTAATGGCCATTGGGGAGATACCTTGGCCCGCCAATTTTATTTTGACACCTTCCATTTCTATCAATTAGAAGGACTGGCCCAAAGCTCAGATGAACGCCTCCGTCAGATTGCAGCAAAAGCTATTAAGGAGACATCATATCACGCCCAATACAGTGCGGAATGGATCATACGTCTCGGGGACGGCACGGAAGAGAGCCACGAAAAAATCGATAAAAGTCTAAAGAAACTCGCTCCGTTTGCACATGAATTTTTTATAGAGTCAGAGGTGGACACCGCGGCACAAGCGCTTGGCGTTGGTCCAAAAGTTTCAGATTTATGCGAAATCTGGACAGAAAAGGTGAATTCAATCCTTAAAATGGCCACCCTGGAACCTGTGGACCTAGGCTTTCCCAAAAAGGGTGGAAAAGCCGGATTGCACTCAGAACATCATGGTTATTTGCTTGCTGAGATGCAATCACTCGCTCGGGCGCACCCCGGTGTGACATGGTAAACAAAGAATTTCTTGAAAAGGCGCTTGAGTCCGTCATGGACCCTGAAGTTCCTGTGTTGTCTGTCATGGACCTTGGCTTAGTGCGATCCATCCGCATCGAAGAGGAAGCAATTCATGTAGAGGTGGCGCCTACGTATACGGGTTGCCCAGCCATGGACGTTATTCACCTTCGAATTAAAGAGGCATTGTGCCCCTTTGGGGTGACGGTGATCCACCCGGTGATCCACCCTCCTTGGACAACAGATTGGATGACCGAGGCCGGTAAAAAGAAACTGGAAGCATATGGAATTGCTCCACCCGTTGGGAAAGCTTCGGACAAACGCACGTTATGGGCTCCCAGCCCTACCGTTCGATGCCCAAGGTGCAAGAGTGAATTAACGTCGTTGGTGTCTCTATTTGGATCAACAGCTTGTAAGTCACTATATCAGTGTCAGGACTGTAACGAGCCCTTTGATTACTTCAAGTGCTTCTAGTACCTGAAGAGACCCAGAAGTAGGTCAAAAAAAAGACCCCCGTTTTGCGAGGGTCTTTTAGGGTATTTGATTTGGTGTGAGGCCTGGGCCCGATACAAATGTGCATAAAAAAAACACAATGGTCTTATTTTTTGTGAGAAAGTGTGAACTTAGCACCTTGTCACGTAGAATCACATAATTATTATTTCGTGCGAAAGATCTTGAATTACTGCATTTTAGGGGTTATTGTTGCCTCAACGACGGGGTTTTCTCAGACGAGCAAATGGATGGGAAAAGACAATGGAAAAGTCTACACATACGAAGATAAATCCCTTGTTGAGTACAACTTTCTTACTGGGTACAAGTCGATTTTGAACAGATCAATATGGCAAGTGGTGGACAGTTTTGCCACCTTGGAGCCCAAAGACGCTCTTCAACGATACAGTAGACCTGTGCTTTTCAACTTGACAGATAGTGTCGTCATTACGTTTACAGGGAGCGGATTGGTATACGGAATGGGACGTGGGGGCCCGCCCAAACGAATTGATAACACCTATTATTCCGGCTTTAATTTTGAATCATTTCGAACGATCTACGAAGATCAGCTGTATAGTTTTGGAGGGACTGGGTTCTGGACGCGAAACAACAATATGTTGTACTTCGACAATATCTTGAAAGAATGGGAACGGCTATCTGCGTTTGAAGGCGTACCCGAGGAATATGTTGAGTTATTCTCAGCCGAAACAAAAAAAGGGGAGTATGTCTTAGGGAACTTATGGGATCCTCAGTATTCAACGGGTGAACTCAGACATGAAATTTACAGGCTAGACTTGACGAAACGTACAATTAGCGAATTAGGTGTTTTCTCCTTCGACACCGAGAAGAGAGCAAAACAGTATGATTACATTGGTTCTATAGGAAGTCATTTCTTCATGGAGATTGATAAAACCCTCTATGTAGGAGATGTTGTGGGGAATCGGCTATACCGACTGCCCAACTTGTATGCGGGCACCGGATCCTTTAACGGCTATGAAGGGATATTGATATCAGGCGAGGAAATCATTTTGATCTATTCCGCGAGTACGATGGTAAATCCTAACATACGCATTGAGGCGCTAAGCTTGGAAGACTTTTTAGCACGTTGTGACGACGCGAATCAGCCGGTTTACATCGGAAGAGGGGAGTATTTAATCTCTGTGTATACAATAGAAATTTTAACGATACTATTCCTAATCATCCTTTTGGGGGGCTTTTTAATTCGATACAATTTGGCACAACCGGTAGTCGAAAAGCAATTCGTGCAGTCCCTAAATGAAAGTCAGAAGCGCCTGCTCCGCTATCTTATTTTATTGCCACCCAGTGAGCGTGCGACCATTGCGGATATTGATAAAATCCTTGATACATTCGAAAAATCATGGGAAAACCAGCGCAAAATTCGAAGCAAGAGTATTCAGGGCATTAATCAACAAGCTCAGGCCAAGATGGGCTATAATGATTTGGTCGAACGCATCCCTAATCCCGATGATATGAGAGAAAGGATGTATCAAATTTCGGCTGAACACCGAACGCATTCCAAAACGCTTTTAAGACATTTATAAACGTTACTACACTAATGAAAACCTTAAAAAAGGAATTACAGAACGGGGTTCTTTATTTGGCCCTGAACCGACCGGATAAGTATAATGCCTTTAATCGGGAAATGGCCTTAGCGCTCCAAGAAGCGCTGACGGAAGCCCATGAGAATGAGCAGGTAAGGGCCATCATATTAACAGGCGAGGGAAAAGCCTTTTGCAGCGGCCAAGACCTGGGTGAGGCTATTGACCCGAGCGGCCCGGGTTTAGACGGGATCTTAAATGAGCACTACAATCCGCTTGTTCGGTTGATGCGCTCCGTAATGAAGCCCATTGTGGTGGTGGTCAATGGCGTTGCGGCAGGCGCGGGGGCGAACTTGGCTCTTCTCGGTGATATTGTTTTAGCCAGCGAACACGCCAGCTTTATTCAAGCATTTGCAAATATTGGTCTGGTTCCAGACACGGGAGGAACATGGACACTGCCTCGCTTGGTAGGCCCCGGGCGCGCCTCAGCCTGGATGATGTTAGGAGACAAAATCACAGCACAGGAAGCACAAGCGGCGGGGCTGATTTACCGAGTATATCCAGCGATGGATCTGCACGATGCCGCGATGCAGATGGCCCAGCGCTTGGCCCAATCACCGACCAAGGCCTTTGCATTAAGCAAGCAGGCATTGAACGCTTCGATGTATCATGGCCTCAACGATCAATTAGAACTGGAACGACGCCTTCAAAATGAAGCGGGCGCAAGCCATGATTTTCAAGAGGGGGTACAGGCTTTTTTAGAAAAGCGACGACCCGATTTTAAAGGCAAATAAGTATCACTGAGGAAACACGACCTTTGACAAACAATCCGGATGTACGTATGACTCCTACTAAAATATCTATTGCCACGGTGGTTGGCGCTGGCGCTATGGGCTCCGGCATTGCGCAGGTGCTGGCGCAGGCTGGGGTAAACGTAAAATTGTACGATACGAAAGAGGAGGCCCTCAATCGCGCCATGAGCAAGCTCAAAGGCACCATGGATCGTCTGCTTGAAAAAGGAAAAGTTCAAGCCGAGGAAGCGGCAGGTATTCTTTCGAGAATTCAACCTATTGTCTACTTACGTGAAGCGGCGGATTCGGACTTGGTCATCGAAGCGATCTATGAGAGCCTAGAGGCAAAACGCTCGGTATTTACCACCCTTGACGATGTGGTTGGGGCGGACTGCATTTTAGCCACAAACACTTCTTCCCTCAGCGTTGCTGCGATTTCCTCGGGAGTAAAAAATCCGAAACGCCTCATTGGTTTGCATTTTTTCAATCCAGCACCACTCATGCCTTTAGTGGAAATAGTGCCCAGCCTAGCCACAGACCCTGAAGTTCTTCGACTTTGCGTTCAAAGTGTGAAAGATTGGGGCAAAATAGGCGTTATAGCTAAGGATAGCCCGGGATTTATCGTGAATCGGGTTGCCCGCCCTTTTTATGCAGAAGCAATGAACATCCTCGAAGAGGGCCTCGCGGATGTATCCACCATTGATTGGGCAATGACCGAATTGGGGGGCTTTAGAATGGGCCCCTTTGCCCTGATGGATTTAATTGGTCACGACGTCAATTACACCGTGACCGAAACGGTTTGGACACAGTTTTATTACGACCCTCGTTTTCGCCCTAACCTTAGTCAAAAACGCCTCGTCGAAGCAGGCTGGCTAGGCAAAAAAACAGGCCGAGGATTTTATGATTACCGCGCCGACGCACCCGCCCTAAAGGCTTTGGAAAACCGCGATAAAGGCAAGAAGATTCTCTACCGCATTTTGTCACTTTTGATCAACGAAGCGGCAGATGCGATTTACCGATCGGTGACAAGTCCGGCAGATTTAGAAACGGCCATGACCAAGGGAGTCAATTACCCGAAAGGCCTTCTTGCTTGGGGCAGCGAATGGGGCTTTTCTAAAGCGCTCCAAATTCTTGATGATCTTCAAAAACGGACAGGAGATCCTCGATATCGCGCATGTCCCCTTCTAAGAGACTGGGCTATTGAAGCCCCCAATTTTACGCTTTAAGCACATGGAAGCAGCTCCCACATTTGATCACGCCATCCATCGTGTTCGCTCCTGGACGGATCAAGAGTACGGTCTGAATCTATCCGCTTTTATGGATGAACAGCCTGCGCTATTCGGATTTTTACTTAACCTTTCGGAAGAGTTCGAAGACGATGAACATGATCAACTGGTCCGCTCGGCGCTTCTTCTTCGTGAAGGCTTCCGTTTGGCGGCTCTTCGGGTAACCCCCATTACGAATCTAATCATTGAGGACGTGACTACGGGGGTGGTTGAGGCCTTTGAGAAGCTCGAAGAAAAAGAAGTGGAGATCGACCTAGACGCGGTTGTAGCCTTGTCCCGAAGCCCATATGTCTTCGCGGAGGTCCGAAATTTTCTTCATCAAGAGCTTCGTAAGGGAATCCCAGATACGCAACTTCAAAAACACAATCTGATGATCGTTATTGACATCTTGATTGGTTGTTTTGAAGAGGCCCTCGAGATACCGGATGGCCCAAAGGCTTCGTAACTTACTACCCATGAGCCTCCTTAGCCCTAAAGAAATTGTTGAAAAAATGATAGACCAAGACGCTTTCAGTCAATGGTTGGGGATTCGCATTCTGTCGGTTTCAAAAGGGGGGTGCAGCATCGAAATGACTGTTCGGGAAGAAATGGTCAATGGTTTTCGGGTGGCACATGGGGGGATCACGTATAGTTTAGCCGATAGCGCTCTGGCCTTTGCTAGCAACAGCCATGGGCAGCATGCGTTGAGTATTGAAACCGCCATTTCACACACAAGTCCAGTTTTGCCTGGCGATCAGCTGGTAGCGATCGCTAAAGAGCTTCAAAGCGGACAGCGCCTTGCGCGCTATGAAGTGACCGTTCAACGCAATTATAAAACCGTAGCCCTTTTCAAAGGGACAGTATTTAAAAACGACACCCCATGGACTTAAGTTCTTATTTAGTAGACGGGGTTCGCAGCCCCATTGGGTCTTTTGGCGGCTCTTTGAGTGAATTGCGTGCAGATGACCTTGCAGCGCAGAGCCTTCGCTCTCTTCTAGATCGCCATCCAAATCTAGACCCCAGCGCCATCTCCGACGTTATGTTGGGATGTGGCAATCAGGCGGGCGAAGACAATCGCAATGTTGCCCGTATGGCCACCTTACTGGCTGGCCTGCCTCATAGCGTTCCTGCCGAGACCATCAACCGCCTCTGTGCTTCAGGGCTGAGTGCCGTTCAACACGCAAGCCGCGCCATCGCCAATGGAGATGGACATCTATTTATTGCTGGCGGGGTAGAACACATGACGCGCGCACCGTATGTGCTCAGCAAATCTTCGAGGCCTTATGGCACCGATAGCTCATTGTATGATTCGTCCTTTGGTTGGCGCTTTGTGAATCCCAAAATGGCCGAATCATATGGCGTCGAAGCCATGGGCGAAACGGCCGAAAACCTCGTGGACCAATACGGCATTAGCCGCGCGGATCAAGACGCCTTCGCGCTTTGGAGTCAACAGAAAACAGCGGCCGCGCAAAGCGCCGGACGCCTTGCAGAAGAAATCGCCCCAATCCATATCGCCCAGCGAAAAGGTCCCACGCTCGTTTTGAGCAAGGACGAATTCCCCAAGCCTCATAGCAGCTTGGAGGGATTGGCTGGTTTGCGGCCGGCCTTTCGAAAAGATGGCAGTGTCACGGCGGGGAACGCCAGCGGTCTAAATGATGGCTCTGCGGCTTTGCTCATGGCTAGCGGCGCAGGCCTAAAAGTACATGGACTGCAGCCCTTGGCTCGAGTAGTTGCGGGCGGAGTGGCTGGTGTAGAGCCACGCATCATGGGAATTGGCCCCGTGCCCGCAAGTGAAATCGCCTTGACCAAGGCGGGACTTCAGCTCGATGATATGGATGTCGTCGAGATCAATGAAGCATTTGCGGCCCAGGCGTTGGCCTGTACGCGCGCCATGGGGTTGGACGACCGCGACGCGCGAATTAATCCCAACGGAGGGGCGATCGCCTTGGGTCACCCATTGGGAATGACGGGGGCCCGGATTGCCTTGGCTGCAGCGCGAGAACTTCACCGTCGCCAAGGTCGGTATGCCCTTGTCACCATGTGTATTGGCGTAGGCCAAGGCTATGCCCTCATTTTAGAACGCGCTTAAATGTTTTACGAATTCAATGGCCTTAGGCCAATCGTTCACCCGAGCGCCTTTGTACATCCTCAGGCAAACGTCACCGGGGATGTCTGGATCGAAGCCGACGTATATATCGGACCAGGAGCTGTTTTGCGAGGGGATTGGGGTCGAATCACCGTATCTGCCGGTGCCAATGTTCAGGAAAACTGCATCATACATGTCTTTCCAGGCAAAGATGTGGTGTTGGAACCAAGTGCCCACATTGGCCATGGTGCGATTGTTCATGGAGCCCATGTTGGACGCAACGCGCTAATTGGCATGAATGCCGTGCTCATGGATGACGCGGTCATTGGAGCAGAGAGCATCGTAGGCGCCCTTGCGTTTGTGCCCCAAGGAATGGTTATTCCCGAGCGCTCGGTGGTCGTAGGCAATCCAGCCAAAATCGTCAAGGAGGTGAGCGATGATCAAATCGCTTGGAAGACCGAAGGCACCGGTTGGTATCAACGACTTCCTGAGCAATGCAAAAAAACTTTGAGGGAATGTGCGCCATTAGACGCGCCTGAACCTAACCGTCCTCGTTCTGAAGGCGGATACACTCCTCGTTGAGCCCCTTGGATGATAGGCGTTTAGGGGGTTTTCGAACTTCATAAATT
>JAQWXR010000050.1 GCA_029254375.1 Schleiferiaceae bacterium
GTCTTGCCACCTTCCTCTTTCGTGAGCTGCTGCCAAACTTGTGCACCCTGGCCATTCATCGCCATGGTCACTACAGGGTTATTGCCTTGGTCAAATTCTTGACGGGCATCTACAATCACGCCGCCATCCAATTCTGGCTCGTTGTTGCGATTTCCTTGAAGAGCAATGAGCAAGGTTACCTCACTATTATTTTCGGGGCGAGTCCATGCGAAGCGCACATAACGCGCGTTCCCTGGAATTAGGTTGCGAATTTCAGGCATGGCCAAATAGCCATTAATCGTTGCCGTATCACGAGTCAAAGCATAGCCTACAATCGGTCCTTCGTTTGGAACGAATGACTGTGGGTTCACGTTTAATTGGAAAATACTGAGCAATGGGTTGAACCCAAGGGCAGCCGAATCGGCTACAGAGGAAGCTGACTCGCTGGAAGCAATAGTTTCTTCGGCGGAAGAAATTGATTCCTCACCTACTGATGTAGGTAGTGTCAGATCCGAAGCCGTTTCAGCAGCTTCACTGGCCTCTACAGCATTCTTGTTAGGGTTTTCGATAATTGCCCGCAATTTTTCATTTGCGTTGACGATGTATTGCATCCAGGCGGCTCCTTGGTCTGCACGCCAGAATTCCAGGCGGGCAGTGCTTTGTAGCAAACGTTGAACACGCACTGGGTCTTTTACCCCTGGCAATTCAACGAGAATACGGCCAGTGCCATCCAAACGTTGAATGTTGGGCTGAACGACGCCAAATTGATCAATACGCGCCTTAAGGACGGTGTAAACGTTTTGAATTGCCGCCTCTACGTCTTCCGTGATGGCCGCCTTAATCGCTTCATCCGTTGCATTGAATCCCAAGCGATCGGTCATGTCTTTGGTGCCATACAGGCCGGGATCGCTCAACGGACGAATTCCGCGCTGGACATCCATTGCGTCTAAGAATAAGGGGAGGTAGCCCAATTGGCTCTTGCTCTGGGCTGCATCTGCGTCCGAAATGGCTGCTTTGAACTGCTCATCTTCGGCGTTGCCGACCAAACCTTTCAATACGTCGCGAACAGACACCTCGAGGATGACGTTCATGCCGCCGCGCAAGTCCAGGCCTAGATTCATCTCCTTGGACTTCACCTCTTTGTAGGTATACGAAGTAAAGCCTAAGTCATAGACGATCTCGTTCGACATCGAGTCCAAGGCATATTGCACCTTGGCTGCATCTTGGCCGTATTTGGTGTGAATATCAGATTCTACTTGACTAGCGACATAACTGAACGAAAGTTCAAACAGAGATGCGACAGCGAAAATGATGGCGAACAGACGGATAAGCCCTTTATTCTGCATGGTTCTTCTTTTTGGAAATAGTCGGCAAATATAGGCCTTCTTTAGCTATACTAAGAGCGGTGCACCGATGACTCATTTTCCTTTTTCGGACAAATTTTTACCCTCTTCAGCTGCGCAAGAATGTGGACCTTTGGGTCCTACCTATGAAGCACTTCCCATTTTTATTCCGTTATGGGCTCATTATTGGAGCCTTAGTTCTTTCAATATCGGATAGTTACGGTCAAGAGAGTTATGGCTTTACCGCGTCGAATCGCGCCCAATTATGGACCTCTAGTTTGGATTCCTTAGCCAATGGCTTCGCTGGCGGCATGAACAACAGCCAAGTATTCACGCTCGACATCAATGGAGATGGCACCCAGGATTTGCTGGTGTTCGACCGAGAGGGAAATCGATGGATTCCTTTTCAACGCGTGAATGGTCTCTGGAAATATCGACCCAATTGGACTCGGCATTTTCCAGAGGTAGCCAATTGGGTGCTCTTTGCCGATTACTCATGCGACGGCCTTCCTGATCTCTTTTGCTCTGTCGTCAATGGAGTGGGCGTCTATGAAGCCAGTCGAGTCAACGGTTTCCTTCACTTCAGCTGGGCCTTGCCAGGTAGCTATCTCCTTTCCACGTATAGCAGTGGAAGCAATCCCATTAACCTCTTGGTTTCCTCAGCCGATGTACCCGCTATTCTGGATGTAGATGGCAATGGAAGTGTCGACATTTTAACGTTTGGACAGCAAGCATCGGCCGTAGAATTTCATTCGAATTCAAGCAGCTGCGGTCTGGACTTTAGTCGGGCGGATGCCTGCTGGGGCGATTTTTTAGAAAACAACCTCACTAATGCAATCACCATAGATGCCTGTACGGGTAGCGTTCCCTACTCGGGAAATGTGGAAGGCGTTCTGCACTCTGGCTCGACACTTTTAGCCACAGACCTAAGCGGGAATGGGCTTTTGGATATTCTTCTCGGGGATGTCAGTTTCGCTTCTGCGGTAGCCGGGTTCAATGTAGGCAGCCCTGCTGTTGCAAATATTGAATCCCAAGACAGCACTTGGCCCTCGGGGAATATTCCTGTGAATTTGCCCGTATATCCGATGTTTTCTGCCGCAGATGTCAATTTGGATGGTCTAAACGATATCATTGCTTCCCCCACCATGCCTACGGGGATTAGTGACACCTGTATATGGCTCTACCAAAATACTGGAACGGCCTCTGCCCCCGTTTGGTCCTTAACAGACTCTAGCTTTCTTCAAGGCCAAATGCATGATGCCGGTCGCTATGCTGTTCCGGAACTTATAGACATGAATACCGATGGCTTGTTGGATCTTGTTGTGGGCACTTCCCAAGGTATTGAATATTGGAAAAATGTCGGCTCGGCAAGCTATCCCAAATGGCAGTTGACTTCCCTCAATATATCCGGGTCCGCCCAACTTACCTTGAAATCGGAATGGTGCGCCCCGACCGCGGCTGATTTGAACGGCGACGGCTTAATGGATTTGGTCATTGGGCGCAGCGATGGGAAACTCGCATTCTGGGCAAATTCAGGCACTTTTTTCAACCCGGCCTTCACGGGACAAACGAATGGAAATTACCAGTCCATCGATGTGGGTCAGTTTGCCACTCCGGAATTAGCTGATTTAGATGGCGACGGCGACATGGATTTACTGATTGGAAATGAGGTGGGGAATGTAGCTTTTTACGAGAATACGAATGGTTTGTTTACCCTTATAAACTCCAACTTTGGGGCGATCGATGCGGATTTTCGCGGCACCTCGTCAGGGCGTGCGATACCGCGCTTTGTGAACATCGATGGGCGTGGCTTTTTGGCATTAGGCACAGCTGATTCAGGTGTCTACCAATTGGATTCGCTTCAATTTACTAAAAATGCGGCTGCCTTGGTGGACCTCACTTTGGGCATGGGCACTACCGCGACTGCCAGTTTGCTCGAGACCCCTTGGGGAAGCAGCAAGCGAACTGGCCGGCATCAGTATCTCATTCACGCGGATGAAATGGCGGGTTCAGGATTGTCAGCGAGTCGTATTACTCATTTAAGCCTGAATGTAACTTCTACTAGTTCGCCCTATTTAAGTCAAGGATTCAGCATCCGAATTGGACATAGCAACCTTGACAGTCTGAGTGGCTTTGTCCCAAGCGGCCAATTGTGCTACTCCTATATCCACGTTCCTACCCAAGGATGGAACACAATTACACTACAGTCGGCCTTTGATTATGATGGAGTTTCCAACCTTGTTGTCGAAATCTGTTTCAGCAAGAATGTTCCAAGCAGCGACGTTCATCTCGCCGCTACCCCGACGGCCTTCCCGTCCCATGCATTCGGTGATGTCCTGAATAACAATTCGATTACATCCAATGGCTGCACCATTCCTTGGCTAGGAAGTGATAGCCTTCGACCTGACATGCGCTTTACCCTCGTACCCCGAATGCCTATTCGTCGTCACTGGCTGCGTGATGGCCGCCATAACTGTCCCGTAGTGGCCGACATGGACGGCGATGGCCGACCTGAAATGGTCATGGGCTTGTCGACAGGCGGCCTGCGTTTCTTTGCTGGTGACACTACTTCTATTGGGCTTCCGGAATGGTCATGGGACTCTTGGACCAGCCAAGGTGAATTAGTCGTTTATCCCAACCCTGGCCAAAATGGATTTTGGATCGAATGTGACGAGGGACCTGTAACCATTTCAGACATCCAAGGTCGAGTGGTCCAAGTATTACCTGATGTACCATCCGCGCGATATGTGTCGGCAGATACGTGGCCCGAAGGGGTCTATATCATTCGCCAAGGGCAGCACGCCGCGCGCTGGATCAAACAAGGGCTCTGATGCCCGAGCGTATGTCCAAAGAATGGGTTCTCCTCTATGACGGCCCTTGTGGCCTTTGCCAAGCCTCAGTGCTTTGGCTTATGCGAAGGGATAAGAAACAGGTCTTGCGCTTCGTCTCCTTGCAGAGCGAATGGGCTCGAGATTGGGCTTTCCACAATGGAAAACCCTTGCCTGAGGATTCCGTTGCCCTCGTCTATGGAACAGGACTTTGGACCGGCCCCCACGTACTGCATCAATCCCTGCGATTGTTACCTAGTCCCTGGCCGGCGCTGGCATTCATCCTTCGGATCGTGCCCGGCCAAAAAAAAATATACCGGTGGCTTGCGCAGCACCGGTACAGACTTTTTGGGCAAAAAGAATTGCTTACGACGTGCCCAGCACCGCATTCATGGCACGAACCGCGTCCGCACTCTTATTGAATGACGCCTTTTCTGCGTCATTAAGCGAGTAATCCACAATTTTCTCCCATCCGTTCTTGCCGATGACGACCGGAACCCCTAAGCAGATATCTGATTGGCCATATTCGCCATCCAAGTACACGCAACATGGGAAAATTTTCTTTTGGTCACGGACAATACTTGCCACAAGTGCAGCGCCTGCAGCACCAGGAGCATACCAGGCAGAGGTGCCAATAAGGCCCGTCAAGGTAGCGCCTCCCACCATTGTGGCGGCTCCTACTTTATTCAATTCTTCCTCGTTCAAATAATCGGACACAGGAGAAGACTGGTAGGTCGCAAGACGTGTCAAAGGAATCATGGTCGTATCCCCGTGACCTCCAATAACGGTGCCCTGTAAATCGCTGGCAGGAACCCCCATCGCTTCAGACAAGTAATATTTGAATCGGCTGCTATCCAAGATACCGCCCATACCAATGATACGATTCTTTGCTAGACCACTTTCCTTGACGGCCAAATAGGTCATCGTATCCATTGGATTCGAAATGACCACGATGATCGCATCAGGAGAGTGCTGGAGAGCATTGGACACCACGGTACGAACGATACCTGCATTGGTGCCAATCAATTCCTCGCGGGTCATTCCTGGCTTGCGAGGAAGGCCACTTGTGATGACAATCACTTCTGACCCAGCGGTCGCCGCATAGTCATTTGTAACGCCCCTCACCTTGGTGTTAAATCCGTGCAAGGTGGCCGTCTGATTCATATCCATGGCTTTCCCTTCGGCAAAACCTTCTTTGATGTCCAGAAGAAGCACCTCGGCGGCAAGCTCCATACGGACCATCGCTTCAGCACAGGTTGCGCCAACGTTTCCGGCGCCAACAACAGTAATTTTCATGGCTATACGTTCTTTAAATCTTGTTTGAGGGACAAAGGTATGAGGCCCTTACGCGTCAATACGCGCATACCGCGCATTTTTCTCAATGAAATCTCGACGAGGCGGCACATCATCCCCCATCAACATGGAAAAGATGCGATCTGCTTCTGACGCATTGTCAATCGTGACCTGCTTTAGCGTGCGCCCTTCAGGATTCATGGTGGTTACCCACAATTGCTCCGCGTTCATTTCACCCAAGCCCTTATAGCGTTGGATACCAATGCCACTCTGTTCCTCTCCACCCAACTCTCGGGCGATTTGGTCGCGCTGTGCTTCATTCCATGCGTAGGCTGATTTGGAGCCTTTTTTTACCAAATACAAGGGAGGAGATGCGATGTATATATAGCCGTTCTCGATCAACTCCTTCATATAACGAAAGAAGAACGTCATGATCAAGGTAGCGATGTGCGAGCCATCGACGTCCGCATCACACATGATGACAATCTTGTGGTATCTGAGCTTGGCGGTATTCAAGGCTTTGCTGTCCTCTTCCGTGCCAATGCTTACACCTAGGGCCGTAAAAATATTACGTATTTCTTCGTTTTCAAAGGCCTTATGTTGCATCGCCTTCTCCACGTTCAAAATCTTACCTCGAAGAGGCATAATCGCTTGAAATTTACGGTCTCGTCCCTGTTTGGCCGTACCCCCGGCAGAGTCTCCCTCGACGAGGAAAATTTCACATTGTGCGGGATCTGTTTCAGAACAATCCGCTAGTTTTCCTGGCAAACTGCTTCCACCCAATACCGTCTTTCGTTGAACCATTTCACGGGCTTTGCGTGCAGCAATACGAGCCTTCGCCGCGAGTACAACCTTCTGGACAATAATGCGCGCTTCGTTCGGATGTTCTTCCAAATAGTTAGACAGCATCTCCCCAACGATACGATCCACCGCACCGGCAACTTCAGAGTTGCCAAGCTTTGTTTTCGTCTGGCCTTCAAACTGAGGCTCCATGACTTTTACCGAGATAACCGCCGTCATTCCTTCGCGGAAGTCATCGCCTGCGACTTCGACCTTTTCTTTGGTCAGGATTCCACTCTCATCAGCATACTTCTTCAAGGTGCGGGTGAGGGCGCGACGGAATCCGGCCAAATGTGTCCCCCCCTCGTGCGTATTGATATTATTGACGTATGAATGGATATTTTCCGCATAACCTGTGTTGTAAGACATGGCTACTTCCACAGGAATGCCTTCGATCTCGCCTTCCATGTACATGGGCTTTGGGATGAGTGCTTCGCGGTTTTGGTCAACATAAGCGACAAACTCTCGCAGGCCACCTTCTGAAACAAACTCCTCAGTGCGAGAAACTCCGTTTTCATCCTTGTCGCGATTATCTGTTAGTTGAATTCGGATGCCACGATTTAAGAAGGCTAACTCCCTCAAGCGTGCAGCCAAAATATCATACTGGTAGACCGGCTCATAAAAGATACTCGGATCAGGCTGGAACGTGACGATCGTGCCACGGTAGTCTGACGCACCTACTTCCTTAACAGCATACAAGGGCTTACCAATGGAATACTCTTGTTTGTACTCTTTGCCATCGCGGTGAACATGCACCTCTAGATGGGTAGAAAGGGCATTCACACAGGATACACCAACGCCGTGAAGGCCTCCTGAAACTTTGTACGAATCCTTATCGAACTTACCTCCTGCGTGCAGGACTGTCATAACGACCTCCAAGGCAGATCGGTTTTCTTTGGTGTGTATGGCCACGGGGATTCCGCGACCGTCGTCTTTAACCGTCACGGAATTGCCTTCGTTGATGGCTACTTCAATGGAGGTAGCATGTCCCGCGAGTGCCTCGTCAATGGAGTTGTCGACAACTTCATAGACCAAGTGATGCAGTCCCTTTTGACCCACGTCCCCGATGTACATCGCAGGGCGTTTGCGGACGGCTTCTAAGCCTTCGAGTACTTGAATACTATCGGCGCCGTAATTCTTGGCTTCACTCATGGTGTGTGGGATAAAAGATGTCTATCTCACAAAGATAACTTCGACACTTTTCCTAGGGGTGTAGTCAAAAGAAAAACATGCTCGTTTATGAACATTTTTTTCAACAAGAGAGCGTTTCTCAGCCCTTGGCAGTAGAAGGCTTATCTGAGCTTAAAACTTGTAAACCAGGCCCAAATTTGCACGAATGCCTTGGACCGGGTAGCCCAACCACCACGTCGCACGGCTATGAAAGAGGTTATCTACCTTGAATGTGGCGTTCAATTGCTTGTTATATGTGTACACAGCAGAGAGTCGTCCATCGAGGTATCCAGGTAAATTTTGGTCTACTCCACCTTCCCCTGATGCTAGACGGCTTCCGCGGTAAATCACAGTGGATTCAAAACGGATTTTATCTTGGAGATTAAAGAAGGCCTGCGCGCCAATCTCTGAGCTTGGGACGTGATACAAACTGCCTCCACTGGTGCGAGTAGCTCTGCGGAGCAAAGCAAAAGCGCGCAATTCCCAGCCTAAACCATTTTGAAAACTCAATTCACCCGAAGGCTCAAGCATAGTCACTCCGGTATACTGAACTTGGAAGCGACCGCTATCGCGCGCTCCGGCATACGCGGAGTAGTCACGGATGTACATCGCATAATTGGCATAGGAGCGTTGTCGCACTCCAAAGCGATATCCAATCGAGCTAGTTAAACGGCCGCTAGCTCCCGCATACAAGTTCGCTTGACGCACTGCTTGATACTCCGCTGTTTCACTTAAAAAAGGCATGTCTTGAACACGGGAACGCATGCCTCCATTATCAGCAGAACCCTCTAAACCAACATAAACATTGAGAACCTCACGAACAAGGGGCAATTCTAAGTGAACCACTGGGGGCAAGTAGGGCTTGTCCAGCTGGCCGCCTTTTCCGGTGAAAATTGCGTTCAGACCCACACGGAAGTAGATACTGCCAACGCTATCCGAAACGGCAGGAGAAAACTGCGCCGCCCAGTAATCAATGGGCCCAAAGGGTAGACCCGTGCTATCCATGTTGCTGGCCTGCATCAAATGATTCCAAGAACCCTTGATTGGGAGTTCCAAAACAACATCTTGAACCGGAAGCTTCCAGTCAATGCCGCCAGCTAGTCCAGATTCTGTTTGACGTCCTCCTTGATCAATCCAATGATGACCTATTAAATCGGCCCCATGAAATACTTGCTTGCGTCGAATCCGGCTTTGCTCATAGCCTAAAGCCACTTGATAGTTTTGAACCCAACGACCCGGGGATGCCATCGCGGTATCTGCATCGTTTGAACCCGCAACATAGGGTTGACCATAAAAAGTATAACGGTTCCAATCCGCTTGCCCTTTGGCGCTAATTCGACCGCGTCCAATAATGCGCGCATAATGCCCTGAAATATTGTTTTCCAACCAAGTAGATCGATTGAACACGCTCAAAGCCATGTCATTGGCATCATTGGCCCGGAAGCCTCCTTGGGTAGAGAAGTGCTCACCGGAAATCCCCCAACGGTTGAGATCTGAACGCGCGTTACCCAAGGCAAAGCTCACATTTGCGCTTGCATAATTCCCTAAGGCCATGTGTACCGTATTTGCCGGCAACCGCTCTAGGCGCGTTCGGCTAATCTTTAGCGCCGGAATTTCTTCCAAGCGTGGCTCTGGCACCCAGGTGCGGTTTCGCACCGAGATTTTTACGGGAAGTTTCTCCACCGTCGTATCCATGACATTGGGTTGCCCGGTGATTTTAATGCCCTCAGCAACCTGAGCGGTGTACTTCTCGGTAACAGAAATTTCTATACCATTCATGACCGGCTGAGCCCAAACGCTTGCCGCCATCAAAATCAAAAGAGAGAATAGGATGCGTTTCATGGGAGCGTAGGCATTTCGATGATGGTATCAACCGTGGGGCCGCTGGCGTCTTCGGCCGGAGTATTCAAGAGGGCATGGAAGGCTTTTGCTTGCTCCACTGTTTCCGCGATGAAGTTTTCTGCGATAATAAAATCTAAGGTGTAGTTGGCTTGAAATTTATCGTCTAGAGCGGCGTAGTTGTGGGCCAAAATCAACAAAGCCTTAAAGCGCCATTCTCCTTGTCCAGGCAGATTGTCGATCAGCCAGAATATTTCTTCGTTGGAGGCCGAATGCGATCCATCCAAATAGAGCACCAAAGCCTTATGATACGCCGCTTCCGCTTGTAAAACCGCGGGTCCGTTCTTTATGAAATGCGCATACGCACTGAGCGATTTGCTGAGCCAGTCGCGTTGGCTTGGATCCAAGCCAGGCTCTCCCCACGACTCAAGGAAATCCCCTTTGCGGCTTCGTCGACCTAGGCACATCAACATGGCATTTCGGGCCACATTTGCTTTGGCCTCAGTGCGCACCTCTGGACTATTCCGTTCATCGGCCCCGACCACTTCGGAATAGCCATAGGCCACTTCCAAATGCCTCATAGATTGGTGACCGCGCATCATAGCGACATTGGCCTCGCGGAGCAAGCTTGCATCATCACTTAAGGCCAGCACGGATTCCGCGGAAATCAGCATTTCGTCTGCGTTTTTGCGGGCGGAACTTATACGCAATATCCAAGTCCATGCATTGATGTGATGCTCGCCCACAGGTGCCTGAGTGACTTTTCGGAAATAGCCCAAGGCCTCGTCCGGCTTGTTCAATCGACGCGCGGACTCCCCGGCATAGTGATTGGCCTTCACCGTGAAGAATCCATCGGGGAATCGCTTCATGTATCGGTCAAATCCAGCCATGGCTTCGTCAAATTTGCTGGAGGCATATTTATCATAGGCCGACATGTAGGCGACGCTGTCCAATTCGCTAGCGCGAATTTGGGCGAAGTCGATGCCCTGTACCCAGGTCAGGTAGTCGTCAATGCGGTTGGCTTCGTCGTAGGCACTGCGGGCCGTGCTAATGGCTTCACGCGCTTCAGGCGTTCCAGGGTATTTCTTGACGATGTCTTGGAAGGTGGCTATGGCGGCATCCAAGCGTTGATCATTCCGTTGTGCAATGGCGATGTTCAATGCAGCGCGACGTGCTTTCTCCGAATTCGGCACCCGACGGATGAATTCTTTGAAATTTGCCTCTGCAGCCGCATTGGAGCCTATTTGCAGTTGGGTCTGTGCCGCTTCAAATTGGGCCTCATCTGAGTATTTTCCTCCGAAGGCGTCGTTGGGATTCGCATTCTTCGACAGCTTCATCAGAAGGTCGATCTTTTGCTTGGAGTTATTTAGCAAGCCCTCACACAAGGCCTGCTGGTAGATCGCATAGCCAGCATATCTCCCTTGGGCGTCCATGCGAACGGATTTCGCATAATATTCCTCCGCCAAGGCATGCTTACCCAAAAGGAAATACAGGTCAGCCAAGCGAAGTGTAGCGTCTTCCATTTTGCGATCATTGCTCTTGGCATCCTGTAAATACACACGGAAAGCAGCTGACGCATCCTCTAAACGGTCCAACTTATACAGGCAATAGGCCTTGTTGTAGAGCGCGGTTGGACGTTCCGTGAGCGTATAGCTGCCAGGAGTTTTCAGAAACGACTCGAATTGGGCCAAAGCCTCTTGCGCATCCCCCTTCCGGTAGGCCAATTCACCCAACCAGAAGTGGCTCAATGCAACGAAGGTCAAATTCTGTGGATAGCCTAAGGACTTGTTGAAATACTCTTGCGCCGCAGCCCAGTCACTCACTTGAAAAAGCTCCACCGCGCGGAAATAGGCGACACGTTGATAGGCCTCACGCATGGCCATCGTTCCCATGCCGGTTTGCACAATGGCTTCCATGGCACGAGAGTAATCCTTAGACGTGATGTAGAGGTTGGCTAAATATTCATTGGCTTCACGTCGATGCTCGGTCTGCGGAAAGTCCACCAAAAAGCGTTTGAACATGTCAATCGCATCCCCGAATGGGCTGGAGCTTTGGTAGGTGAGTTTGGCCGCTTGATAAGCCGACTCCTCTTGGATAACCGGATCTTTCGCCAAGGCTGAAACCGCTTGGTACGCCGAGAGAGCTTCTTCGAACTGGCCTTCCTTCACGTAGCAATCCGCCAGCAGGTACAGGCCAAATTCGGACACCTCAGACTGATTGCTCGAAATTTTATTCAGCGCTTGAATAGCCTCTTTAAAATGTCCTGTCTGGGCATTGACTACACCAAGCTGGTAAAAATCATCTGCCGACATCTTGCCCCCCAAATCGCGGTGCATGGCCAAATATGGCAATGCCTCCGGGTAGCGTTTCTTCTTGTAGAGGCTCTGGCCAATCAATTTGGCAATTTCGGGCGTTCGCTTCGCTGTGGCATTTTTTAAGAGGGACTCTCCCAAAGTCAAAAGTTTGTCATCGAGGCCCTGCCGTGCATAAATCTGAGCGAGGTAGTAGGGAACAACCATGCCAAATTCTTCATGATTCTGGAGCGGCTCCAGATTTTCCATAGCCGTAACATCGTTCGTATCGAGGTAGGCAATGTGGCCGTAGTAGTACTGGGCGGATGCGGCGATTGGGAATTTACTCGACTTGGCAGCCGCTAGTTGTGGACGAGCCTGATCATATTCACCCAACAGGAAATGCGAATAGCCCAATTTGAATTGGACTTCGGCCCTTTGGGGTTTGGGGAGGTATAAGCCGTCGAGGCGTCGCAACCAATCACGGGCATCGGCGTACTTCCGGCGATTAAAGGAGTATTCGGCCATTTCTAGGACCGCTTCCTTGCGACGAGCCGTACTGGGGTAGCTGTCTAAAAATGCGAGCACTTGATCCCCGGCATCTCGATTGAGCAAACGAACGGCACATATAGCTTTAAAAAAGGCCGCTTGTTCGGCCAAATCCGTTTGGGCATCCGACTGCTGGAGTACGTGATCGAAGCCTTCTGCCGCCGGAGCATAGAGGGCACGATCAAACAAACCACGGCTATCTGCATACACAGATTGGGGAGTCTTGTGAGAGAACGGTGCTTGGCCGTGAGCCGCTGCGGCCCCAGCCAAGAATACAAGAAGGAGAAGTCTTCGCATCATTGTTGGAAGCATAAAGGTAGTTCGGACCAACAA
This sequence comes from Schleiferiaceae bacterium, assembly GCA_029254375.1. GTDB lineage: Bacteria > Bacteroidota > Bacteroidia > Flavobacteriales > Schleiferiaceae > TMED14. Next base: position 12,466 of record JAQWXR010000050.1, read on the forward strand.
AATCCTGTTAATTTGTGTCATAAACCATGCCTATGGAAAGCCAGAGCCCCATTTTATCCCTAAAGAATGCCGACATATATCAAGGTGATCACTTGATTTTGAGCCAAGTAAACCTTGAAATGCGCAAGGGAGACTTCATTTATTTGATTGGCGCTACAGGCTCTGGAAAGTCCTCATTATTGAAAACTCTTTACGCGGACCTCCCATTGACGGTCGGTGACGGAGAATTTGTAGGCTATGATTTAAGAAACCTCAAGGACAAGGATATTCCATTTTTGCGTAGAAATTTGGGCATTGTGTTCCAAGATTTTCAGCTGCTCATGGATCGAAGTGTTTTTGATAACCTTGATTTCGTTTTGCAAGCCACAGGGCAGCATAATGAAGCCGAAAACGGTGATCGCATTCAACAAGTGCTCAAGCGCGTCGGAATGGCGACCAAAGAACATAAAATGCCCTATCAACTTTCGGGAGGGGAACAACAACGGGTTGCGATTGCGCGAGCCTTGCTTAACAATCCCCCCTTTATTTTGGCCGACGAGCCGACGGGGAACCTAGATCCGCATACTTCGGAAGAAATCATGCATTTGATGGAAGAAATTTCCGCTTCAGGACGAACCATCCTTATGGCCACCCACGACTATGCGCTACTTCTAAAGTTTCCTCATCCTACATGGAAGTGTGCCGGCGGAAGCATTAGCAGCACTGTGCAGCGAACCCTTTAAGCAATCAGGTCCCCAACGGACAGAGGCTCGGTCCAAGGGACTCGAGCTAGATGGGTTTTTTCTGCGCGTGCTCGATCCCAGCCTATTTTCAAGGCAGTTTCAACGGCATGCGCCAAGCTTTGCGGATCCTTGTAGGTAAGGATACTCATTTCTTCCGTCCAATCGAGTCCAGCGACCGCGGCTTCGTGAGCAATGATCCAACGCCCCTGATAGAGCGCTTGAATAAGTTTCAATTTCAGTCCCAAGCTATGCTCGGCATGCACCAGCACCATAGAGGCTTCATTGAAGGCCTGAGCCATGCGGGCATCTGAGGGCAATTCTAGGAGGTCAACGTTTTTAGCCGACGCCAGGCTTCGCAATGAATTTGAAAAGCCATGCCCCCCCCAAATGATGCGCAAGGGCAAGTTTGCGCTCCAACGCGCAGCTCGATCATTTTCAATCACGGAGAACTTGCCTGGAACGAGCATGGTCTGTTCTGAAGCCGGCGTTAAAGGAGGCATGCCTTCAAATCTTTTTTGAGGCGGAACCACTAGTGCCCCGCGGCCTCCCAGCGCCTTCCAATGTTGCGCATCTTTGGATGTCAAGGTCCAAACGGGACCTTCCCAGCGCAGGGCCAATTGTCTTTCCCAACGCGCCAGTTTTGCGGCTTCCCAGCGCAAGTACATGCGTTTGAATCCGCTTGAATATTCACTCAAGCTTCGGTAGTATAAGGATTCCGGGTTATGCCAGCGCAAAACAGCCGCTGCGGGAAAGCGCAAAGCGCTTAGATGGCTGCCTTGTACCGCATGTTTTCCTGAAGCCGTTTGCAAAGCTCTGCGGAGGGATCGGGTATTTCTACTGCCCACCGTATACGGGCGATTCAATGAGGCAATGGCCCAATGATTTCGTCGATAGGTTTTGAATTGCACCCCGGGATAGTCTCGAAGAGTTAAGGCCTCGGAGTGTGCATACGTGTTGTTGGTTGTAGCATGAAGCACTACTTGGCAGCCGGCTTCGATCAATCGTTCTACTTGTCCCGCCACTTCCAACGTTCCACCGTAAACTGGCGGTTCCAGGCGATCCATCGACCAAACGTGCACGGTTTTGTCCCCCTGAAGTCGCTGGATCAATGCCTCCCACGTGGATTTTTCATTCTCCCAGTGATAGCGATGCGCGGCCTCTTGGGCTGATTTCATGGCGAGGCGGTACGTTTCGGGTTCGAGAAGTTTTTCCACAGCCTCCAAAATGGCCGCCGCCGAGGTTTTGGGCAAAACAAGCCCCGCTTCACCTAGGTGCGCCACGACCTCCACCAAATCACTTACGATCACAGGAATGCCCGCTTGGAAATAATCAAATAATTTATTGGGGAGACTCCATCGGTAGTTTTGACTTTTAGGCTTATCCAAAGAAAAACCAATATGTGCAGCTTGAGTGTAGCGTCGAAGGACATCACGTGGAACACGCCCAACAAAGCGTACTTTTTCGTCTATCCAGCCATGCTGCGCGGCGGCATTTTCCAACGCCGGGAAGGCATCCCCCGAGCCCACGATGAGGAGGAAGGCACTTGGATGCTGCCCGAGCGCCTCCAGTAGCTCTTCGGCCCCTCGGTCTATATTAATTCCCGCACCTTGAAGTATCCAAATAGGTCGATCTGAGGGAATCTGAAGCTCCGCACAAGCCTGCAGGCGTCGCTGCTCTTGAGCCTCGTCGCCATCAATAGGGAAGTGCAATCCGCCTTCAGGTAAAAGTGGCACATTGCGGACCACATTCAGCGACTGCCCGTAGTGGGCGTAGTAGGCCTGAGCAATTGAATGGTTTACCGTGACGCCAGCCGTTATTTCTGGGAAGCAGCGCTTTTCAACCCACCGCCATAAGCTTTGGATGAACGGGCGCGATTCTAATTCAGGCGCTCCCAGGAAGTACTCATGACTGTCATACACTAAGGCTTTGCCGCGGCGCTTGGCCCAATACGCATTGGGCCAAAGGGTATCCAAGTCATTGGCGAGATACACATCGGGCTTTTCTCTGCGCAGCAGTTTCCAAAGACGCCATTGAAATTCCAAGTAAAAAAAGGGACCTTTTCGAAACTGACATCGGAAGCGTTCTGTCCGGTAAAGGCGATCTAAGGGCGCTGGATTGGGGTAGTCTCGGCCCGCCAGTACTACCTCATAGCCCATTTCTTGCCAAACTAAACAAGTGCGATGCACGCGTTGATCCGAATGCAAATCATTGATGACAGATAGAAGCACCGAAGGCATACCTGCTAAGGTAGGCCAAAGGCGCGGCTATCTTTGCAGTATGGACCCCCGTCAATTGCGCATTTCAGACTACGGCTACGAACTCCCGGACCAACGTATCGCGCAGTTTGCGCTTGAGCCTCGAGATGCTGCCAAATTACTCACATGGAATGCTGGCACCATAGCTCACCGCCATGTTTCTGACATGATGCAAGCGATAGCAGATTTGGGCTTTGGCCAAGGGGGACATCTCGTCTTGAACGAAACCCGAGTCGTCCAGGCTCGCCTCATCTTTCCCCGAGGTGATGCAAAGCCTTTTGAACTTTTTTATTTGCATCCAGCCAAGGATTCTGTGGAACAAGCCATGGCCGCCCAAGGCCGGCTTGAAGCCATCTGTAAAGTGCGCTATTCCAAAAAATGGAAGGACGGTGACATTCTCATGATTGATCGGCTCCGCGCGAGGCGGATTCGCATTGAAGGCGATGTATCTGTCGTTGAATTTTTCTGGGATAGTCAAGAAACGTGGTCAGAATTGCTGGAGCATCTAGGCCAGCTTCCCCTCCCGCCCTATTTGCAGCGTCAAGCAGAAGCGGCGGACCACGAACGCTACCAGACCGTTTTTGCCCGGGTCGAAGGATCCGTAGCCGCCCCCACAGCCGGCCTGCATTGGACCGAAGCCCTGCTCAAAGAAATAGAAGCTAAAGCTTGGACCCCGGCGAAAGTCCGTTTACATGTGGGGGCAGGAACCTTTCAACCTGTTAGCAGCGAACGAATGGAGGACCACCCGATGCATTCGGAAGAAATTTCCATTGACGTCTCGACCATGCGATCCTTAGCGGACGATCAGACCATTTGGGCGGTAGGCACCACAGCGGCCCGGACCCTGGAATCTCTGTATTGGCTCGGACTTTCTGTCCTAGACGGAAACGATCCCCCTCATTGTTTAGATCAATGGGCGCCCTATGCATCACGTGAGGTATGGCCGTCTCGTGGCGAGGCACTCCATGGTCTAGCCGATGCCCTTGAGGCCGCAGGACGTGACCGATATCTTGGCCAAAGTGCGCTGTTGATTGCGCCGCCCTATTCCATGAAAGTTGTTGATGTTCTCATGACAAACTTTCACCAACCGCATAGCACCCTACTTCTCTTGGTAGCCGCAGCCATTGGGCCGAAATGGTTTGAATTGTATCAAAGTGCCTTGAATTCAGACTATCGCTTCTTGAGTTACGGTGACGCCTGCCTTTTGAGGGTTCAGCCCTAGGCTCATTAGCACCTGTGTACTTTCATTTAGGACCGATTCGCCCCAGTTTTTATCATTCTTTTGGCCAATGCCCTGGCCTAGTTTTTTTCTTTTTGGATCCGTCCTGCTGTCGGGGACCAATGCAGTCAGCGGCCAGGAGATTTGCGCGGATACTTTGCGCATCCTTTGGTGGAATGTAGAAAATGCCTTTGATACCCTGGATGATCCCCTCACCCGGGACGAGGAATTCACTCCGGAAGGCCAAAAGAATTGGACTTCTGAACGCTATTATCGAAAACTTTCACATCTCGCTAAAGGCATCCGAACCGCATGCAAGGGAGGCGTGCCTGACTTTATCGGACTTTGTGAAATTGAAAATGGACTCGTTTTGGATGACCTATTGGTCCGTCTTCCTTGGGAATGGGATCTGTGGGCTTGTCATCAAAATAGCCCGGATAGTCGGGGTATTGATGTAGCCATTCTCTACAACCACCAGCGTTGGCGACTAGATTCTCTGGTCTTTATCTCTGCGCCCGATGGACAGCGAAGCCGCGATGCTGTGTGGACCCATTTTAGCGAACACGCTGTGGATTTAGGCCACTCGATTCAATTGCTTTGGTTGCATCTCCCTTCCCTGAGGCAGCCTGATGAACGTATTCGAAGGGCCGTATTGGAAAATGCGCTGTTTCATCAAAAAGCAGATATGGTTTTGGGAGACTTAAATAGCCATCCCGATGGCCCAATGGGTTTATGGATGAATGCACTTGGCTACCAAAGAGTTCCTGGAAGCCCCCGCTGGGGAACCTATGCTTTTGGCTCTAAGTGGAGTTTTTTGGACCATGGATGGCTGCAGAGAGACGGCTCATGGGAAGGCAAAATGGAGGTTATTCCATTTGGAATCAACAGTAAAGGTGTTGGTATCCCCTCCATCAAGCCCACCTTTTACGCAGGAAACTACTACGGAGGCGCATCGGACCACCTCCCTATCTCCTATCTTGTATGGATGAGAAAGGCTTTGCCGTACATTTATACATTAAAATATACACGTTAGTGCCATGAAAAGAATTTTACTCCTATCCCTCGCGGCGATTGCTTTGGCAAGTTGCACAAAGCCTGAACCTGAACCCACTCCTGAAAAGTACATTACGGACGATTTGGTCGTGACGGAAGATCAAAAGGCATTTATCATCGAAACTACGGGGACGTGGTGTCAATATTGCCCCAATGGCACTGCGTTGATGCTCAAAGAATTGCGCAGATACAATGTGAACGGTGACAGCAACATCCGTGTAATTGGTTTTGCCTCGCACACTGGCGATCCTCTGGAGACCCCCGTTCAAACTCTGCTCAATAATAGCTTCCCCACGAGTGGCGTACCCAACTTCTATGTGAACAATGCCGATGCGGGCCAAAGCATCGCTGGACCAACAGCTGCCGCGGTCAGTGGTATCCCTGTGCTAGGCGTCGTGCATACCACGCATGAAAACGCTGAGGGAGATACCGTCATCGTGGACATTAAAGTTCAATTCTTTGAAGACAGTAAGAACACCTCCTACTTCGTTCAGAGTTACTTATTGGCAACGGGCATTGAGGCACGTGAGTATACTGTAAATGGTATGCCCGTGAACTTGAATCAAGTTTCGTCCGTGCCCATCGTAACAACCGGTTCTGGCGCGACCCCTTCTACGTGGGCCGTAGACACCGTTGGTCGTAAATCTGGCGACGTGTATACCCATGACCACATACCCGTGGTTCAGGGAATCACTGGCTTCGAGTGGGGAGTTACCCTAGACACGGTAAACCCATTGGGTCGTTCTTACTTCATGGGAGATATTTTTGGCTCAAAGTATACCCCTATTCAGATCAAGCTTCCAAAATTGCTTCCTAGCATCCCAGGTGTCGAATACGAAGTGGCCACAATCATTTGGTCCGAGCGTTTTGATGGAACTGCTGGCGTATTATTTGTCAACGGATTCGAGGGAAAGTAAGCATTTCCTTTTTAGATTTAAAGCGCGCCTAATCGGCGCGCTTTTTTTATGCCATCTGCCGCCCTCCGTTTTTAGTATGTCCATTAAAGACTGATCCCCGGTCCTTGAAAGGACGCGGGGATCAGCATTTCATTCAAAAAGATATTTCGCTCCCTTACACAGCTTTCATGGAAGCGATACTGCGAATGCTTAGTGAGCATCGCTCCTTTACTTATCCATGCGGCGCATGCGGCGGTTGCCTGCATCTTTTTGAGACTCGAGCATGTCGTTCATACGCTTCTGCAACTTACTTTGCTTTCCGCCTTTCGCTTTATTTGCCATGAGCTTGGCATGAATTGATTCTTCATCAATGAAGAATTTTCGAATCGCCCATTGCTGACCAAAAATCAAAATATTGCTGACGAAATAATAAAAGGATAGACCTGAAGCATAGTTATTAAACCAAACCAAGAGCATGACGGGCATTAAATATTGAATGATCAGCATCTGCTGCTGCATCATGCTGCTGCCTGACTGTGGTGTCATGGAATTATTGAATTTCGTATAGATGTACGTCGAAATGGCCATCAGGATGGTAAACAAGCTGATGTGATCCCCATAAAACGGAATGCTGAACCATTGACCAAATTCAAAGATGGAGTCGTAGGCCGAAAGGTCGTCTGCCCAAAGGAACGATTGCTGACGTAATTCAATGCTCGCTGGGAAGAAACGGAACATAGCGATCAAGATGGGAAACTGTAGCAACTGAGGGATGCAACCACCCAAGGGGTTTACGCCCGCTTTTTGGTAGAGCGCCATCACTTCTTGTTGCTTCTTCGATGCATCACTATCCTTGTGGCGCTCGTTGATCTCATCCAATTCAGGCTTGAGCACGCGCATTTTGGCCATGCTCTTGTACGATGAGAAGGTCAATGGGCTCAATATAAGCTTGATGATCAATGCCATTAGGAAGATGATCAAACCATAGTTCCAGCCAAAGCCATCAAATAGATTGAACATCGGAATAACGGCACCTTTTGAAATCCAGCCAAAGATTCCCCAGCCAAAGGGGATAATCTCGTCAAAGTGCTGATCGTAGTCTTTCAGTAAATTGTATTGATTGGGGCCGTGGAACCATAAACCCTTCGCGTGAACGCCTCCGCTGCTCCCTGCCAGTGTGAGTTCGGAACGGAACAATCGAGTATGGCCCGTATCGCTCACTTCGGCTGTCTTGGTCAACACGTGTGCGGTGGTGAACGGTGTTTCCGAGGCGAAAATGCTGGAGAAATACTGTTGCTTGTGGGCTACCCATCCGATGTTCGATACTGTCTCCTCGTCATCACGTCCGTCGCTGAGATAGTCATCGGACTGCTCCGCCGCATCCCAGAAATAGGTCGAGGTATTTTGTGCTTCATTATCAAGGCTCTTCTCATTGCGAATGCCATCTTGTTTCCAGTCTAACGTAACGTTCGCTGCTCCTTCCACATCGAGGGCCCAGTTTAAGCCATAGCCCTCACCCAAAGTAAAGGTCCAGGTAGTCGCCCCAGAGGTCATACTAAGGATTTGGCTGCCATTATTGCCCACCGTAGTGACGGCGGTGAATACCCCTTCATGCGCACCAACCATGGATTGACGACCGTTTACGAGGTATAGATCTTCCCCATTATAGCGCTTGTAATCTTTGAGCTGAACCTGCTGGAGTTGGGCACCTGCCGTCGTGAATGTATACTTCACCACCTCGTTTTCAAGCACGATGCTTTCGAGTTCAGGGGCTGTGCTATCGGAAAGCATAACCGCCACTGGAATGGCGTCAGATAAAATCACATCTTCGATAACTGCTTCTGCCGGGACGCCAGTGGTCTCTTGTTTCGGGTCATTCGGTTGTAATTCAGAGGCCCAAAAGCTCATCCCAAAAAGGATCGCAGCAATGAGAACGAAGCCAATGATTTGATTGCGATCGATCGATTTTTCTTCTAACATTTTAGTGAGTCTTATGAGTCATTGCTGCCGCTACGAAGGCAACAAACAAAGGGTGGGGATTTGCCACCGTGGATTTGTATTCTGGGTGGAATTGGACACCCACAAACCAAGGATGGCTGGGGATTTCAACTATTTCGACCAGGCCCGTTTCGGGATTGATTCCCGCAGCGATCATTCCAGCAGCCTCGAGGTCAGCGAGGTAGGCATTGTTAAATTCAAAACGATGGCGATGACGCTCCGCAATGCTCGATCGACCGTATAAACCGCGACTTAGGCTTCCTTCTGTCAAGTTACAATCACAGGCACCCAAGCGCATCGTTCCACCCTTTTCAGTGACTTTCTTTTGCTCTTCCATGAGGTCAATCACAGGGTGTTTCGTAGTTGGATCCACCTCACTTGAATTCGCCTCCGGTAAATGGAGTACATGGCGGGCGTATTCAATAACCGAAGCTTGCATACCGAAGCAGATGCCCAAGAAGGGGATTCCATCCTCGCGGGCGATTCGCACCGCCTCAATTTTACCTTCAAAGCCACGCGATCCAAACCCAGGTGCCACAAGGACGCCATGCAATCCGGCAAGCGCTTTGGACGCGTTACTCGGGGTCAAATCTTCGGAGTGAATCCAGCGAATTTCCACCTTAGAATGGTTTTCCGCACCCGCATGAATAAGTGCTTCGGAAATCGATTTATACGAATCCTTTAACTCCACGTATTTACCGATCAGACCGATTTCCACCGTGGAGGTGGGGTTGACCAGACGATTTAAGAAGTCGCTCCAACGCCCCATATCGGGTGAACCGGTTGTGGGCAGTCCGAGTTTATTCAAAACCACTTCATCCATATTCTGAGCCAACAGCAACTGTGGAACTTCATAAATGGTTTTGGCATCTAAGGACTCAATAACCGAATCCGGCGTCACATTGCAGAACAGAGCCAATTTGCGCTTGATTTCATCGCTTAAAGAATGCTCTGAACGGCAGACCAAAATGTCAGGCTGAACACCGCTTTCTTGGAGCATCTTTACCGAGTGCTGGGTAGGTTTTGTCTTGAGCTCTCCCGTTGCTTTGAGAAAGGGTACCAGGGTTAAGTGGATACTCACACAGTTTCTGCCCAATTCCCAACGTAATTGGCGAACGGATTCAATGTACGGAAGGGCTTCAATATCTCCAACAGTTCCACCGATTTCTGTGATGACAATTTCATATTCACCCGACTGGCCAAGCATTTGCATGCGGCGTTTAATTTCATCAGTGATGTGCGGGATGACTTGAACCGTTTTACCCAAATAATCTCCACGACGCTCTTTGTCAATGACATGCTGATAAATTCGGCCTGTCGTAACATTATTGGCCTGGGAAGTTGGGCGATTCAAGAAACGTTCATAGTGGCCCAAGTCCAAATCCGTTTCTGCACCGTCATCCGTTACATAGCATTCACCATGCTCATATGGATTTAGCGTCCCTGGATCAATATTGATATACGGATCAAACTTTTGGATAGTGACAGAAAAGCCACGAGCCTGAAGCAGATTGGCTAGAGATGAAGCAACAATTCCTTTTCCCAAGGAAGAAGTCACCCCGCCGGTAACGAAGATATATTTTGTGCTAGAGGCCATGAACGATTGGGTTCCGGCAAAGTTAGGGTATTAAAACGCGTAGCTCAACATCAAAGTTGGCATAATTGGCAATTGATTTACACGCTTTGCCCGGGGGGTATCGTAGTAGAAAATATTCGCCCGGTTGTAGACATTTGTTGCGGCCAAAGCCATTTCAATTCGCTGTGTTTTACTGACCTGCCAATTCTTCTTGGCGGTGACATCTAAGCGGTGATAGGCAGGCAGTCTTTGGCTGTTCAAATCTCCGTAAATGATGCCCATTTGGCCATTTTGACTACCGTAAGGGTAATCGATGAACGGTTGACCTTGACTATCGGTAAACGTTTGCTGTTCGAAGTATCCCCTGATCGGCGTGAAGGGAAAGCCTGAGCCGTAATTCCATCGAACGTTCAATTCCCAATCCTTGTCACCCTTGTAGGCGACCAAAAGGTTTAAGTTGTGGCGGCGATCAAATTGCGGAGGATAGGTGGTGATTCCGTCAAACCGAGTCACCTTGCCCAAGGAGTAGACTCCCCAAAAGTACCAGTGCTTGTCTTCGTAGGTCAGTAAGGCATCAATTCCTCGTGCGAGGCCCGTTTCTACCATGAAATCCTTCCGCAGGATCTCTGGCTGGTCCTCATAAACAGGGATGTCATCATAAATTTTATAGCGGTTGATGTTCGTGATTTGATTGAATCGTTTGACGTATCCCTCTAATTCCAAGGTCCAACGACCCACCACGTTCCACTCGCCACCAAAGACTAAGTGTTCTGCCGTTTGCAGTTTTGTATTTAAAGGTCTGCCGTTAAATTGACTGGGCAAATCATCGGCTCCACTCAAGAAACCATAGAATAAGTTGACCACATCGCGGTCTGAATTGGCCGCCACCAAGTTCTGCGAATAGCGGCCAGCCGAGAGCTTGAAGCGTAAAAATTCGGTGGCATTGTACTTCAATCCCAAGCGTGGCTCCACCCGGACAATAGCCAACGAGCCGTAGTTGTGCAATCGCAATCCAGGCTGCAATAACCAACGCCCTTGTTGGCGCTTATAATCCACATAGCCCCCCAACTCGGTCGTGTTCTGTTCTTGGTCGAGGGTGCGACCTACCGTATTGGTATATTCATACTTAGTATGGTAACCAACGAACTCTAAACCGTATTTGAACTCGTCGTATTTGCGCAGCAGGTAGGTGAAGTCCAACCCTCCATTGAAGCCATCGATTTGGCTTTGACGCGGGCGATTTTCTAATTCGGATGACTGAATTCTGTAGGCGCTTTGAGCGATGTGTCCCTCGATAATGGTGCCCGAGGATGCAGGGACCACCAAGAAATCCGCTCCACTTCCCGTGGAATTCCAATTGATAGCCTTATCGCCAGCAAATTGCACGCCGTCATTGAAGTTAAATCCAAAAATATTCGCCTTATTTCCCCCTTGAGACTCCAGGGTGTATTTGGCATAAACATCCGTGAACTTAAAAGGCAAACCGCCGTATTCCGTCGCGACATATGGATAAACTATCGGGGCAATCGCATCGAGGTAGGACGACTTGGCACTAAGCAAAATGGAACTGGGTGCTAGGCCATCTTTACCACGAGGGCCGATGGGCACTTCCAAAAGTGCTTTGGCCATGTAGGTCGAACCACTCACTTTGCCAGCAATCCGCTGACGATTTCCAGAGCGGGTTCGAATATCCATGACCGATGAGTTTCGGCCGCCATATTTGGCCCCAAAACCTGCCGTGTAGACATCTGCTTTTTGAAGAATATCTGTATCGAAAACCGAGAAAAAACCAATGCTATGGAAAGGATTGTAGAGGATCATGCCATCCAATTTGACCAAGTTTTGGATTGGAGCTCCGCCGCGGATGTATAACTGACCTCCCTGGTCGCCTGTCGTAATCACCCCTGGAAGCACCTGCAATGCGCGCATCAAATCCGGCTCGCCACCGATGGAAAAGGTGGTGATGGACTTGGCACTAAGCTGAACGACCGCTGTGGCCACTTTGGTCTGCTGCTCTTGGCGTTTGACATCAATGACCACATCATCCAAGGTGACGACGGATTCTTCCATCAAGAAACGCTCAAAAGCAATTCGACCAGACTTGACTTGAATGGCCCGCTTGATCATGGTAAACCCAGCCAAATAGACTTGAACCTGGTAGTCACCCGTCGGGATTCCATTGATTTGAAAATACCCATCCGAGTTGGTGTAGGCTTCTAAATCTAGGGGCTTGTCACTGCCAGTAAGGATCTTAACTCGAGCATATTCCAATGGGACTTGAGATCCCATTTCTTGAACATTTCCGCGCAATCCCCCGGGCAAGGGTGTCTGAGCATGGGCTGATCCCATGGCGCAAAGTGCTAAAAAAAAGCTAGTAAAGTATTTTAAATAGTAGTTCATTCAAGATGTCTGAGTCGTTGATATGAGGGGCGCCCATGCCTTTTGCTTGGCGATCAGCCTCGCGAAGATAACCCACGATTCGGAGCAATTTCGGCGAAGGATAATTCTGGGCGATACGCGCTACATCCCGAAGAGCAAATTCTGATATTTTCAGGGCGCCTGAGGCAGTCCTTGGGTTCTTATCCGGTAAGGCACCGTAAACCAGGGCTTTGGAAAAATTTCCGAACAACAGCGAGAGTGTAACTACCAAGGGATTGTTTTTGGGATTTTGCCCCATGCTCTTGGCAATTCGATAGGCTTGTGCGCTCTCTTTGGCCGCTAGGGCTTTAATCAGTTCGAAGGTGTTGAATTCTCGGCTGATACCTGTTCGCTCCTCGATGGTTTGAGCACTGACTTCCCCCCCCTCTCCGACGAAAGCGGCGATTTTATCCAGCTCATGGGCGATGCGCGAAAGGTCCGCCCCAATATATTCGCCGAGCAAGGCGGCCGCCTTGCCACTCATTTTAAGCCCCTTGGAACGCGCATGGCTCTCCACCCAGGCGGGAACCTGGTTGTCATATAATTTGGGGAATTCCAAATAGACCGCATCATGTTTTTGCAAGGCCTTGTAGAGTGCTTTGCGCTTGTCTAACTTTTTACCATTGAGAGCCAAGGCCAGCACTGTGCTTGGCTGAACGTTTGAGACATACGTCGCCAAGGACTCAATGTCCTTGATTTGCTGAGCTTCTTTGACCAAAACCACCGTACGCTCAGCCATCATTGGAAAGCGCTTAGCCTCTGAAATAATCGTCGCTGCATCGGTATCGCGACCATAGAGAACGGTCAGATTAAAGTCCCGCTCATGGGCCTCCAGGCTGTGTTCACTGATTCCGTCCATGGCTTGATCCATGAAAAAGGCCTCCTCTCCAGCAAAAACATAGACAGGTCGAAAAGTCTTCGCCTGCCATTCGCGCTGTAAAACTTCCAGGGTGACGGCCATGGTTCAAAAGTACGGGGAAATGCCCCCGATTAATGGGTCTAATTAGCGGTGATGGTAGGGCTCATTATGGAGGATTGTCCAGGCCCGATAAAGCTGTTCAGCAAAAATTAACCGGACAAGATCATGAGGAAAAGTCATTTCGCCAAGGGCAACCCTCGCATGGGAGGCTGCACGAAATTCATCAGAGAATCCATAGGCATCACCCACTGCAAAGACGAGGCGTTTCGGGCCTTGATTCATCCACTTCTGCAGCTGCTGGGAAAAGCCTCGGCTGGTATAATGAGGTCCTCGCTCATCTAACAAAACGAGTACATCCCCTGCTTGCAACACGGCGATTTGCTTCTCTCGAGAGGTCACCACCTTCATGCTATACTTGCTATATCGCTGTAAGCGATTTGAATAGAGGGCTAGACCTTCTTGGACGTATGATTCATTGGTCGCTCCGACGACGAGTAAAATGATTTCCATGCGGCGTTCAATCTGAGTACAAAGAAGCAACATTCTAGACGAAAGGCATCCCAGGTCAAATGCGTGATTATGAGCTTAGTTTTTTCTGTGAAGTTCTCTTGGCTTTGCCGAAATTTGAGGGTATGAAATCAGTTTGGGAGTATATCACACGGAATGATTTTGATCAACACCTCGCGTGGGCGTGGATTGAAGACATGGGGCAAGGGCATGCATCCGGTGATCACACCTCACTCGCCTGTTTTGATTCGGACCAACGAGGCCGGGCGGATTTGAAATCCAAAGCTCACGGGATCTTTGCTGGCCAAGAGATTGCCGCAGCCGTCATCCAGTACTGTGCTGCGGATATCCAGATAGAATGGCATATTTCCGATGGGGATCGGTTGACCCCAGGAGACCTTCTGATGACCGCTGAAGGGCCTTTTACTGCCTTACTCTCTGCCGAGCGGACCTTACTTAACTACCTCCAAAGATTGTCAGGAATAGCCAGTCGAAGTGCCCAATGGACGGCCTTACTTGAAGGCTATCCCTGCCAATTATTGGATACACGAAAAACCACCCCAGGTTGGCGCGGGCTTGAAAAATGGGCCGTCCAAGCAGGAGGAGCAGGCAATCACCGCATGGGATTGTACGATTATATCATGATTAAAGACAATCACATCGATTTTTTGGGGGGCATCGCCCCTGCGGTACATCGTTGTCAGAGCTATTTAGCCCTTCATGGCTTGGCGTTAGGCATTGAAGTGGAGGCACGAGCTATGAAGGATGTGGAAGTGGCCGTACAGCTCGAGGCCGTGGACCGCATTATGCTTGATAATTTCTCCGTGGAGGCCTGTCGTGAAGCGGTAAAATTCATTTCGGGGCGCAAAGAAACAGAAGCCAGTGGCGGAATTACCGAGACTGACATTGTCGCATATGCCCAGACCGGAGTGGACTTTATTTCCATGGGTGCCTTGACTCATTCCGTTCAAAATGTTGATCTTCACTTTAAAGCACGACAACATTGAACTCATTCTCTAAGCTCAAACAGAAGGTAGAAAACTATGCCAAGAAGGTTCTAATACCTTTTTTTGAGGGCCTTTCACTATATGATGTAACCATATTTTTCTGGCGGGGAATCATCGAAGGGGCCGTTTCAAGCCGAGCCGCCGCGATAAGTTTTTCATTCTTTCTAGCCCTTTTTCCTGGGGTTATCTTCCTCTTCACCTTGATCCCTTTCATTCCCATGCAAGGGTTCCAAGAGCAGTTATTCGCCCTCCTTCGCGAAGTGCTCCCACCTACTAGTTTTGATGCGGCTTTTTCGACAATCAATGACATCCTCACGATCAAACGAGGGGACCTCTTAAGTGTAACGATTATTGCCACCTTAATATTTTCTACCAATGGCACGCTCTCGCTCATTGGCAACTTTGGCTTGACCATTCACAAACTCAATGTGCGCGGATTCTGGTCGCAATATTTCGCTGCATTAGTTCTGACTGTTGCCCTTTCTGTGATGCTCCTTTTGGGTATCGCTTTGATTACCATTTCGCAAGACTTTTTATCACATTATATCCAAGATGACATTTGGGATATTCCTCTGGCTTCGCTTCTCATTTGGGTACGAAACCTCATCTTACTCACCTTGATATTGTTAGCGATCTCAATGCTTTTTTACTTTGGTCCGATGCGATCTGCTCCTTGGCGCTTTGTATCTCCTGGATCCATCCTCGCCACTTTTTTGGTCGTCCTTTCTTCGACTTTATTTGGCGCTTATGTCACCTACTTCGCGACCTACAATCAGTTCTATGGTTCGATAGGAACATTGCTCATCATTCAATTATGGATTTATGTTAATGCCATGGGTCTGTTAGTAGGATTTGAATTGAATGCAAGTATGGCCGAAGCAAAAAACCGCGTATCTTCCGACCATAACAACGAAAATTAGACGCACAAAACATGAAAAAAAGCATCTTTCTAGTCATCGCATTATTCCTAGGGGGTAAAATGATGGCCCAAAGTGCCGACGGTATCCTCGGCGTATGGTGGAACGAAGAAAAAGACGGTAAAGTCGAGGTCTACAAAGTAGGCAACGAATACCACGGCCGCGTGGTATACGTGAAAAACAACACGAATCCCGATGGAACTTCTCCTAAAAAAGACAATGAAAACCCCGATGAAAAGCTGCGTAGTCGAGTAATTCAGGGCACAACTATCTTGAATGGTCTGAAGTATGATGCCGACGACAAGGAGTGGGCTGGTGGTACCATTTATGACACCAAATCCGGTAATACTTATGACTGCTATGCATACCTACAGAAGGATGGCACATTGTATTTCAAAGGCTATTTATTGGGAATGCGCTTCATCGGCCGCTCAACGAGCTGGAGCCGAGCGAACTAATCTCGAATACAAGGAACTTAACTGCGCCCCTACTTCGGTAGGGGCGTATTTTTTTGCTTCCAATTCCATAGGAGCTGCGCGCAGACCTTCATTCCAAACCTCAATCACTCCATTCGCAATGGCTTTGGAGTCTAACGCAACCTTGAAGCCCCTACCCGGCTGAATCCACTGTTCAAAAGCGGGGATATCACTGGCCACGACGGGCAATCCACTATGTAATGCCTCGAGAACTACAATACCGAATGTTTCCGTTTGAGAGGCTTGCACGAATACATCAGCCGTCGAATATTCCCTCTGGAGTTCTTCCGCATCCATGGCCCCTAGCCACTCCACATTGGAGGCTATGCCTAAACCTTTTGAATAGTCCTGAAGTCGATTCAATCGCCCACCCTCCCCGACATGTCGATAGGTCCAATGGACATCCGGTTGACGCCGCTTCAATTCTACCAGTGCCTCTAGTATCAAATCGACCCGCTTGATTCGGGCATTGGCAGGAATCAAAGATGCCACTCCCAACAGGGTAAACGAAGAAGCTTTGGGCTGCGGTGGCTTGTCTATATGCGGAAACATGGATAGATCTACAGCATTGGGCACCACAGTAAACCGGCTGGCGCCAATGTTTGGCAAGGCTTGCTGAAGTTCCGATTTTAAATGCTCAGAAACGGGGAAAATCCCATTCGCATCTTGGTAGGCTGTGCGCACTCTCTTTCCAAAAAGTTTATGGCGCGTCCAGCGTCCCGCCTTGGACCAGTGTTCCGTAATGAAGTAGGGCACATTCCAACGGCGGCCGAGTTGATCAGCCAAAATTCCGGCAGGAAAAACCACTTGGGCATGAATTGCTTCGGGCTTGGAAAGTCCCGTTTTCTTGGTCCATTGCTTCGCGAGCAGATTGGTTGCCCATACTGGGGTATGGTAGAGAGACTTCCACATGCGCGATCGCACGCGCAAGATGTACTCACCTTCAGGGCCGCGGAGCCACGAAACGTCCATCAGCTTTGGCCCCAAGGCCATATCGACAAATAAAAGTTCCACGTCCGCACCGGCCGCCTTGGCTGCGCGCCACTGCGCACGGATGAAGTTCCCTCGAATAGGGTGACTTTCATCCGGATACCAATAAGTCAGCCATAAAATCATGCGCGAAATCGTTTTGTGTACTTCTGAATTAAGGTATGCAAGTCTGGGGCCAAACCGAATCTACGGATTCCTAAAAACAGCCATATAGCTTGAATGCATAGTTCAAACATCGCATAGAGGATTTGGTTCCCCAAGGGATACTCTTGATACGATGTGGTCCCAACTTCTATACCAAAGGGACCGATCGTTATTCCTTCGATCCACCATGTCCAGAATACCCTATGCCATAGTATGCCGAGGAGCAACCACAGCAAGGCGCGTAAAAATCCATACCCGAGCCAAAAATGGCCTGTTAAGCGATGCAGGGCCCACAACTTGACTCCGTTGTAGGCAAGCATGGCCAAGAAGATGACTTGAGCCGCCCCGGTAACTCCATGGCTTGGTATCCAGACACTTCCTGCCAGCATAGCCAAAGCAATCAGAAGCACATTGGCATATAACTCCCAACGAAAAGCCTTGGAAGCAATGAGCACCAATCCACTCGGGCCGGTGGAGACATTGACCACTTGAGCCGCCGCAATCCAGATCACGGCATCTAATCCCCCTTGGTAGGCCGGTGGTAAATAGGCAAAGGCCCAAGGACTCAAGGCAAGAACCGAAAGGAAAATAAAGCCGGAGGCCAACCACTGCGACTGAAGGCTGCGCTCTCCGAGTTGCTTTACCTCATCCCACGCTTCGGCAGCTACCATTTTAGAAATGATCGGACGCAAGGAGGCATTCATCGCCTTCATAGGCATGGATACAATGATGCCAAAATTGAAGGCAATACTGTAATGCGCCACCGCGGTGAGACCCAACCAGGCCCCAACCATGAGGATATCCAGCTGCCCAAAAGCCATTTGAGCCGCCACCGTAATCAGCATGATTCCCGAATAATGGAGCATCGCTTTGCGTGGCCATGGCGCCTCGTTTGTCGAGGATTCTGCGCTTGACGTAAGGGATCGACTACGTTGCCAAATCCAGATGGCTTGGAGCGCATAACCCAACAGAAGTGCGAGAAGAAAGCCCTGCTGGTCTTGAAGGGCGCCCGACATGCGCATGAGTAAGAGCAGTGTAAGCCATCCCTTTCGCCCCGCATCCTTGAGCCAATAAGGCAAAATGACCCGTTGGGCATGAATGAGTAAAGCCGCAAACAATTCAAAGGCCACATAGGCCACTGCCATAGGTAGTAAAAATGCCAATTCATCGCGCTCAACTCCCCCCGACAATTTGACCAAATAGGCCTTGCCTTGAGGATGTGCCAAACCCATAGCCAAGAGCAAAAGCAAACCGACGGATAGCAGAAGACCGAAGCGAAACGCCTTGGTTCGCTGAATCGGGTTCATTTTGGGTAAGAAGGTCACTAATGTTTGTGGCCATCCAATGTGCGCTATAGCCCCCAAAAGCAAGGAGGCCGAAATTAACCAACGTACCCCGCCCATGTTTTCCGGATTGGGAAAGGCCAGAGGGAAGAGAACTAGCGCATTTAACGCCCCAAGCAGGACCCCTAGGTAGCCCGATAGGAGGTTCCACGCCGACTGACGCTGAACTATGCCCATGGAGACAGGTCTAATTCCGGGAAGGCCGCTTGTAAGGCTGCAACACTTGGGGCATATTCCGCTTTCACGACCTGCGTTATCGCTGCATCGCCTGGGTCTTTTACAGGCATTTTCCCTGCATTTAAACGGAGGTATATGGGAAGTAAAGCCTCTTGGATGCTGTGTGGTACGTAGCGCTGAAGCGCCAATCCTGCCCGGTGCATCGCTTTATTTTTAATCGCCACCGTTTCATTGTGCTGGACAAAATCATACGATGCATAAAATTCTGGGCTAATTCCCAGGAAACGAGCCATGTCTTCAACGGCCGCCTGTGGGTTCTTGACTAGGGCTTCAAAGGTGCTCACATGGATTCGATCCGGACCCAAGGCCTCGAGCCATGGCTTGAGATAATGAATGTAGTCTCCATGCAGCCGTAGTTCGCTGCGTTGGGCATACGTTCCCCAATCCTCTTGGATACGCTTGGTCCGATAGCGTTCAAAGCGATACTGACTATAGAGACGCGCGCTGGGCTCTCGAAGCACAAAGAATACTTTGGGATTCGAGGGCAAGGAAGGGATGCGCTGCAAGGCATTTTGGTAATAAATGTAGGGAGCGGTTGCCTCGAGACGGATCGGAGATTTGGAACATTTTTGAAAATAATCTGCGTAGCTTTCCAATCCGTGTTCCAGGCAATTGGCGCGCAAATTGAAGCGATTGACGTCATCCGCAAAGAAAAAGGTTTCCTTCACAGGAGAAGCACAAACCTCTGGGTGGGCAGAGAGCCAAAAGTAGAGTGAGCTCGTCCCGCACTTAGGGGCACCAGCCACAATGGCGTTCGGAAGGCGATTTGGCTCCATATTTCGCCCAAAGTAACGATGATTTGTTCGTAACATTGCCCTTTCGCAACAATATCCCCCTAATGATGGACCTCCTTAAAAAGCATCTCTTCGCCTGGATCCTTCCCAGTCTCATTCTTTTGGCCACTACGGCAGTCTATTTTGCCCCTGTGGTCTTTGGAGACCAGCAAATTGCCCAAGACGATATTCTCATGGGTCTCGCTAAAGGCCGCGAGATTGTGGAATACCGGGCCGAACATGCCGCGGAGCCCTTGTGGACCAATTCGATGTTTTCGGGCATGCCCACCTTCCAAATTGCGACGGACTACCCCAACAACGGACTGAGTTACGTTCAAGGGGCATTATCCACCTTGCTGATTGAAAAATCAGGCATTTACATCATTGTATCCTTGATGATTGGCTTCTTTGCCCTCCTACGAAGTGAAGGTGTTCGCATGCCTCTCGCCATAGTTGGAGCACTCGCCTTCGGCTTTTCTGCCTTTTTTATTATCTCACTGAGTGCCGGGCACAATGCCAAAATTCGCACGGCCGCATACATGGCGCCCCTGCTGATGGGCGTTCTACTGACCTTGCGCGGCCGTCTCTGGCTGGGCTTCGCGCTGACCGCCCTCTTTACTGGCTTGAGCATCCATGCTAATCACTTCCAAATCACCTACTATACGGCCATTCCTGTATTCGCGATGATCCTTGCGTTCATGTTTGCCGCCATCCGCACGGGCGAAATCGCACAATGGGCCAAACGTACTGGCTTGCTGGCCGCCGCGGCACTTCTCGGTATGGGACCAAATGCGGGCAACCTCTGGTCCTCCTATGCTTATACGCAAGAGTCGATGCGTGGCGGGCACTCCGCCCTCGCTGAAGGCGATGGCGAAACCGCCCAAGGACTAGACTTCGACTATGCCATGAGCTGGTCTTACGGCATCGGTGAAACGGTCAATCTCTTCGTTCCCAATGCCACAGGAGGCGGTTCGAAGCAATCCTATGACGGTAGCCAAACCATGGACTTTTTAACGAAAAATTTCCAAGGACAAGGCATGGGTCGAGCCCAAGCCGAACGCAGTGCGAACCAATACGCCGGTCAAGTGCTTTACTCCGGTGATCAATCCATGGTCAACGGGGCCTACTACATTGGGGCGATTGTTTTCTTCCTGTTCATCCTTGGATTGTTTTTAGTCCGCGGTCCTATACTCTGGGGCTCGCTCGGTGCTCTGGCCATTGCTTTGCTCATGGCTTGGGGGAAAAACGCCACCTGGTTCAATGAATTCCTCTTCCATCACCTTCCGCTTTACAACAAATTCCGTGTGCCGAGCATGGCCTTGGTGATGTCCTTTGTTTTGGTCCCCCTACTTGGCTTCAAAGGCTTGGAGGCTCTTTTGGCCAGGGACAAGGAGGACGCTGTGAAGGTCCTATTGCGCGCCCTTTACATTTCAGGAGGGGCTGGGGTCCTTCTTTGGGTGCTCGGAGCAAGTCTCCTGGGCGTTGAAGGGGCAAATGACAGTATTTGGGTGAATCAAGGATTCAATTTGGATATGATCATGGACGATCGGAGGGCACTCCTTCGTGCTTCCGCTTTGCGTTCTACCCTCTTCATTATTGCAGCCGCCGCTGCCATCTGGCTGCACATCCAGCGCAAAATAAAATTAGAATACCTCGCGGTCGCTCTTGGCCTATTGATCATCGTTGACCTCTGGGGATTTGATAAAGATCAACTAGGTGAAGACGACTTAATTTCCACGCGGAATTTGGCCAAGCAGCAAGAGCCGAGCGCCACGGACCAATTCATTTTAAAGGATACCGATCCGCACTACCGCGTTTTGAATACGACGGTGAGCTTGACTTCGGACGCCTACACTTCGGCTTTTCACAAGTCCATTGGCGGCTATCATGGTGCCAAGTTGGCCCGCTATCAAGACCTTATCAATGGGCAAATGAGCCAAGGAAATATGGCTGTATTTAGCATGCTCAATGCCAAATGGTTCATCGTAGACAATGGACAAAATGGCACGACCGCCCAAATGAATCCGAACGCTTGCGGTCACGCTTGGTTTCCTAAAGAAATTAAACTAGTTGACGGTGCTAAAGAGGCCATGGAAGCCCTTTCAGACTTTAACCCAATGACCACGGCCATTTTTGAATCCGACATGATTGCGCAGGAACAAGCTCAGGATTGGGTGACGAAACTGCCTCTACCCGGAGACTCATCGATCCAAAGCCTGACGCTCACGAGTTACGCGCCCAACCGTATGGTATACCAAGTTTCAAGTCTTGAAAAAGATCAGCTAGCTGTCTTCTCAGAAATCTTTTATGAGGCGCCCGGCCAATCTTGGACCGCCCTAGCCAATGGAGAATCTATCGACATCCTTCGATGTAATTATCTCTTGCGTTCCGCCGTCCTTCCTGCGGGAACGACGGAGGTCATCTTTGAGTTCCATCCCGACACCTACTACATCGGAGAGAAAATAAACTTGGCCTTTTCTATTCTCTTGCTCATCGCCCTAGGGGCCGCCGTGTATGCGGAAATACGCCGTCGCGCCTAAGGCCTGCTCATGCGATTGCTGGTCATCTCCTATTATTGGCCACCGGCAGGCGGTCCGGGAGTTCAGCGTTGGCTAAAGACCAGCCTAGCCCTTTCTGAGCTAGGTCATCAGGTCGAAATTTTGACCGTAGACCCCCGGTATGCTACCTATCCTTTGCGGGATGAAAGCCTCATGCAAGAGGCGAAACCTCTCACAGTGCATCACACAGCGGCACGAGACTGGTTCGCCGCCTATCAGAAGCTAACGCGCAGAAAGGAAGTGCCGTTTAGTGGCTTTGCCAATCAAGCGGGTCGACCAGGACCTATCCAGCGGCTATCGCGCTTTATTCGGGGAAATTTTTTCCTTCCAGACCCCCGACGAGGGTGGAATGGCTATGCCCTTTCCAAGGCCCGTCAGCTGAACGGAAAATTACCTTTTGATCTGGTCATCACCACGGGGCCGCCGCATTCCACCCATCTCATTGGGCGATCGCTCAAGAGACAGCTCGGACTCCAGTGGTGGGCGGACTTTCGGGATCCATGGACCGACATTTACTATTATGATCGCTTCTACCCTAGCCGTTGGGCAAGGAGTTTAGATGCCCGCATGGAGCGTTCAGTGCTCAACGAAGCTGATCGTATCATCACGGTAGCCAAAGATTTACAGCGCTTGTTCGATCTAAAGGCTCCAGGACTTTCGGCGCGTTGCCATATCATGCCCAATGGCTATGATCCGGCAGATTTTAGCCTAGAGGATGTCGCCCCTCAGAACAGCGTATTTACCATCGCCTACACGGGTACATTAACCCTCGAATATCCCGTGAAACAGGTTGAGGAAGCGCTACGACAAATTTTACACACTGGCCGGGCTTTGCGCTTGCGCATTGCAGGAAGGCCGGCCAAGGAATTTGAAGCCCATATGGAGCTGCTAACGCATGAATTTTCCAATTTTCACGCCGAATTCCTGGGATACCTAGCGCATAAAAATTCTGTGATGGTACTTCAGGAGGCAGACGCCCTTCTTCTTTTGATTCCAGAATTACCCAATAACAAGGGCATCTTGACCGGGAAGTTGTTCGAGTACCTCGGAAGTGGTCGACCCATTTGGGGCTTCGGACCCGTCGATGGAGATGCCCATGAGATTATACACGACTGTGACGCAGGAGGACTTTTTGAATCTTCCTCAGAAGCCGCCCAGTGCCTCCTTGAATGGATGGACGAAGGGAAATCGGGCGCCTCGTTCGAGGCACGCCGGTCGTACACTCGAAAAGGTCTTGCTCAGAAACTAATGGACTCGGAAGCAACTTAAAAATCCACGTAAAGTGTGCTCCCCGCCATGGAAGGTCTTTTCTAAGAATGGACTGTCCCGATTTTGGATGGGGTGCAGTCCGTGCACTTTAACCTTTTAACCCATACACGCTTTTACTCCTAGCGAGGCACGAGATCTACTTGGATAGATAGAAGTTTCGCTCCGAATAAAGCTTTCGGAACAAGGGGTCACGAAGGTTATCAATGAAGTAGATGGCTTCTCCGGTCGACTTCATCTGGGGGCCGAGCGTTTTATTGACGTTCGGAAACTTGTTAAAGCTAAATACAGGTGCTTTAATTGCCCACCCTTCTAACTGTGGATTAAAGTTGAAGTCCTTCACCTTTTTTTCTCCCAGCATGACTTTTACCGCCGCATTAACATACGACTCCTTGTAGGCTTTGCAGATAAACGGTACGGTACGTGATGCCCTTGGATTTGCTTCAATGATGTATACCGTATCGTTCTTGATAGCAAACTGAATATTGATCAATCCGACGGTGCCCAAGCCTTTGGCAATGGTAAGCGTGTGATCAATGATTTGCTGCATCACCAACTCCCCCAGATTAAAAGGGGGTAAGGTAGCATTGGAATCCCCTGAGTGCACACCACAGGGCTCAATATGCTCCATAATCCCGATTATGTAGACATCTTCCCCATCACAAATAGCGTCGGCTTCAGCTTCAATGGCACCTTCGAGATAATGATCCAATAGGACACGGTTCCCGGGGAAATCTTTGAACAACTCCACGACATGCGTTTCTAGCTCTTCATCGTTGATGACAATTTTCATTCCTTGTCCACCAAGTACATAGGACGGACGGACCAAAATGGGGTAGCCCAGTTCGGCAGCCACTTCGCGTGCCTCATCGGCATGGGTGATCACGTCAAAGCGTGGGAATGGAATATTATATTCCTGCAATCGATTTGAAAAGCGGCCACGATCCTCCGCCAAGTCCAAACTTTCAAAGCTGGTTCCCAAAATCGGAATGCCAAAGCGCTGGAGCTTTTCAGCAAGCTTCAGAGCCGTTTGACCACCAAGTTGAACGATAACGCCTTTGGGCTTCTCATTACGGATGATGTCATAAATGTGCTCCCAAAAGACCGGCTCAAAATACAGTTTGTCAGCCGTATCAAAATCAGTCGATACCGTTTCCGGATTACAGTTGATCATGATGGTTTCATAGCCACATTCTTTGGCGGCTAATACCCCATGGACGCACGAATAATCAAACTCAATGCCTTGGCCAATTCGATTGGGGCCGGAGCCCAGGATCACCACTTTTTCGCGTTCGGAGACCAGCACTTCGTTTTCAGCGTAGGTTTCACCGGCAGCATTCTGCATGGGAAGTTCAAATGTGGAATAATAATAGGGTGTTAATGCTGGGAACTCAGCGGCGCAGGTATCGACGAGTTTCCAAACGCGCTCGATGCCCATTTCAACTCGTTTGCTGTGAATTTCAGATTCCAAGCAGCGCGTCATGTGGGCAATTTGACGGTCGGCAAATCCTTTCCTTTTGGCATCCAAAAGGAGTTCAAATGGAATGCTTGCCAGATGGTGTTTTTCTAGTTTTTTCTGGGTCTCTACCAAGTCTTCTATTTGCTTTAAAAACCAAAGATCAATCTTGGTGATTTCATGGATTCGGCGCAAGGGAATCCCCATTTGCATGGCATCGTACAACACGAAAACCCGATCCCACGAAGCGTGTTCAAGCTTGTGCAAAATGATGTTTTGGTCCGTGATGCCCTTGCCATCCGCTCCTAAACCATTTCGACGTATTTCTAGTGATTGAGCGGCTTTGTGAAGGGCCTCTTGGAAGCTTCGACCAATGCCCATCACTTCACCTACCGACTTCATTTGCAATCCTAAACGGCGATCTGCCCCCTCGAATTTGTCAAAATTCCAACGTGGAATCTTCACGATTACGTAGTCCAAGGTGGGCTCAAAATAGGCCGTTGTGGTCTTGGTGATTTGGTTACTTAACTCATCTAAGGTGTAGCCAATCGCCAACTTGGCGGCAATTTTGGCAATCGGATATCCCGTAGCCTTCGATGCCAATGCAGAAGAGCGTGAAACCCTTGGATTGATTTCTATGGCCACGATATCTTCGGCATCATCTGGGCTCACGGCGAACTGCACATTGCAACCCCCCGCAAAATTGCCAATGGAGCGCATCATGTGAATGGCCATGTTCCGCATTTTTTGATAGGTGGTATCGCTCAAGGTCATAGCCGGAGCCACTGTAATAGAATCCCCCGTATGAATTCCCATAGGATCCATGTTTTCAATGGAGCAAATGATGATGACGTTATCATTTTGATCGCGCAGCAGCTCCAATTCAAACTCTTTCCAACCCAAAAGTGCTTTGTCAATCATGACTTCATGAATGGGACTAATTTCCAATCCACGCTGAAGCGCATCTTCAAATTCATCCTTGTTCCAAACAAAGGAGGCACCGCTCCCACCTAGGGTGTAGGATGCGCGAACGCACAAGGGGAATCCAAATTCTTGCGCAATTTCTTTTCCTTTGAGATAGCTTTTGGCTGTCTTAGCCGGTGCCATGGGAATGCCGATTTTTTCCATCAACACCTTGAATTCCTCTCGGTCTTCGGTGACGTTAATTGCGTCAATATCTACCCCGATAATTTTCACTCCATAATCCTCCCATAAACCTTGCTTGTCGGCTTCAATGCACAAATTCAAGGCAGTTTGGCCGCCCATTGTTGGTAAAACAGCGTCAATCTTTCGCTCTTTAAGGATCTTTTCGAGGGATTCGATCTCCAAAGGCAGGAGGTAAATATGGTCCGCTACGACCTCATCTGTCATGATGGTCGCCGGGTTGGAATTGATGAGTGAAACCTCAATCCCTTCCTCGCGCAAGGATCGCGCAGCCTGGGATCCAGAGTAGTCAAACTCGCAGGCTTGACCGATTACAATGGGACCGCTACCTATGATAAGAATGGACTGGATATCGGAGTTTTTGGGCATTTCTTTTGATTTGTTCAAAAATGGGGACTGGTAGGCACAAAAAAAAGGTGCTGCCACGGCAACACCTTCGAAATTATTAACAAGAATGACGCATCACCCCTTGTGGTTTCCTTCATCAGAAACTGTCAAGCGCTTGCGGCCGCGGCTACGACGAAGTGCGAGGACGCGACGTCCGTTGGCTGAACTCATGCGCTCACGGAATCCGTGTTTGTTCTTGCGCTTGCGATTGGAAGGTTGATATGTACGTTTCATGACTGTGCTTATTCGGGCGGCAAATATATCTCAATTTTTCGTATCCCACCAATAGATATCTTTGAAAAATGCATCAAGTGGTTTGGATAACCGGCGCCTCTTCCGGAATTGGAGCCGCCCTCGTGGCGGAATATGCCTGTCAGGGCTGGCATGTCATAGCAACAGCCCGTCGAGTGGATGCTTTACAAGCCGTAGCAAATTCTTGTCCTCAGCGTGAGAAAATTCACGTGCTTCCCGCAGACTTGACGCAGATTGACCAACTCCCCGCCCTGGTTCTAACGGCTTGGGACATTCACGGTGGCATCGATTGCTGTATCCTAAATGCGGGTATCGGACAATGGGGGAGTGTTGAAAAAACTCAACTTTCGGTCGAAGAACAACTTTTTGCGTTGAACTACTGGTCTCCTGTCGCTACCATCAAAGCATTGCTTCCGAAAATGGAGCGCGCAGGATTTGGTCGAATTCTCGCCATTGGCAGCATTGCCTCCCAATTTGGACAGCGCAAATTGGCCGCCTATTCCGCAAGCAAAGGCGCCCTGCACTTGTACCTAGAATCCCTCAACGAAGAGCTCTACGACAGTCCTATTCGGGTGCAAGTTGTAAGTCCAGGGAATGTCAACACAGCCATCATGATGGGCTCCCTGAAAGAAGATGGAAGTGCTCTGAATAAACCCGGGAAAGCCCAGGAGCAGGGCATGGACCCTGCCAAATTGGCTAAGCGGATTTGGCGCTTCGCCCAAGGACGTCGTTTTCATGCCGTCATGACAGGGTTCGAAGGTTTGGCCCTTCCTTTGCACTCTTATTTCCCTCGAATATTTTATCGAATTCTCCGCCGGAATTATGCGCGTAAATAAACAGCATCTCGACAATCTCCCTCAGCTCAGCCAGCAATTTGCGGCCGCTGCCCCATGCCAGTTTGTGGTCCTCGACAACTTTTTAGAAGCCGAAGTCGCCGATCGTTTGTTCGATCACTTCCCGTCAGTGGACTCCTTGAAAGTGAAGCGAAAAAGCTTGAACGAAAACAAGGTAGAGGACTATCACTTCGAGCGTTGGGACCCCATATTTACCGAGGTGCGCACGACCATTCGTTCCGAGGAATTTAGTCAATGGATGTCGACGCTCACCGGCATCCCACAATTAATCACTCCAGATAATTCCCTCGGCTCTGGCCTACACCAAGGAGGTCAAGGTAGCTATGTGGATGTGCACATTGATGTCAATTACGACCCCGCCTCTGGACTTTGGCGCCGAATTAACCTTCTGATTTACCTCAACAAGCATTGGAAAGAAGAATATGGCGGTCACTTGGAAATTTGGGATCCCAAAATGACCCGCTGCGAGCACAAGATTGCCCCCGCGTTCAACCGTGCCGTTATCTTCCTCACGGACGAAAATAGCCCGCATGGTTATGCAGCCATTACTATCCCCGAAGGTGAAAGTCGGAAGAGCTTCTATGCCTACTACTACACGGAAGTCGGGGAAGGATTCCGCTACAGTGATTCCAAATTTGTTTCCCGTCCGGATGACGGTTGGATGCGTCGAAGCGCCACTGCCAGTAAAGAATGGGTGAAAATCAATACCAAGCGCTTGCTAAAATCCGTCGGATTGAAATCATTGGATTTCCAAGACAAAAACAAATACTGAGGTGGCGCGTCGTTCAGGCTCCAAAACGCCCAAAAAACCAATCACCTGGAAAGCTCTTCAGCGCATCGCTCGGATGTATGTCTATATCCGGCCGTTTCAGGGGGAATTCCTCCTGGGAATGCTTTTTTTACTCCTCTCTTCGAGCAGCAATCTGGCCTTTCCCGCTTTTTTAGGGGATTTAGTGGATGCTTCACAGAATGACCCGAGCCAAATCAATTCCATTGCACTGACGCTTGCCGGACTACTATTATTTCAGGCGGTCTTCAGCTTTGGCCGGATTGTATTCTTTGAACGCGTGGCTCAGAGGGCCTTGGCAGCGCTGCGGCAGGCGATGTACAGCCATTTAATCGACTTGCCACTGCCCTTTTTTCACAACCGTCGCGTCGGGGAATTGACGAGTCGACTGCAATCCGATATTGGGGTCCTTCAGGAAACCTTTACAAGCACTCTGGCCGAATTCATCCGTCAAATTGTAGTCATCACAGGCGGCATTGCCTTGCTGACTTATACTAGCTGGAAACTCACCCTTTTCATGCTAGCTATCTTGCCGGTGGTGGTCATTCTTGCCGTGATTTTTGGTGGCCGAATTCGGAAGTATTCCAAAGAAGTGCAAGATGCCAGCGCGGATAGCAATACGGTGGTAGAAGAAAGTCTCTCCGCCATTGCTACAGTCAAAGCGTATACGAACGAAAATAACGAACGCGAACGCTACAAAACCTCCACTCTCAACGTGGCGCGTTTGGCGATCACGGGGGGCATCCTACGAGGAGGCTTTGCCAGCTTCCTGATTCTAGGCCTCTTTGGTGCGCTGGTAGCTGTGGTCTGGAAGGGTACCACGCTGATTTCCACCGGCGAATTGGAAGCTGGTCAGCTCTTCAGCTTTGTTATTTACTCTGGATTCATTGGCGGATCCATTGGAGGCATGGCCGATGTTTATGCCCGATTACAGAAAGCCGTGGGTGCAACAGAGGCCCTTCTGGATATGCTCGATGAGCAGATCGAGGAATCAAGTGAGGAAGTCTCGGATAGCTTACCCAACGTACTCTCTGATCATCCCGCCATCTCTTTCAAAGCAGTAGATTTTGCCTATCCGTCTAGGCCTGACGTCCCTGTTCTTCAAAACTTTCAGCTAGACATTGAACCTGGCATGCAAGTAGCCTTGGTGGGCCCTAGCGGCGCAGGAAAAACCACGGTGGTCCAGCTCCTGCTGCGCTTCCAAGAAACTCAATCTGGTCGATTAGACTTTTACGGTCACCCGGCCACCTCCATTCGGAAGCAAGCCTGGCGCAGCCGCATCGCCTGGGTACCTCAAGATGTGGTTCTTTTTGGTCACAGTATTCGCGAAAACATCGCGTACGGCCGCCCCGGCGCTAGCGAGGAAGACATTATCCGGGCAGCGAAAGAAGCGAATGCCTGGGAATTCATCCAACGCTTTCCTGAGGCTCTGGATACACAAATTGGAGAACGCGGCGTCCAATTGAGCGGTGGCCAGCGGCAGCGCATTGCGATTGCCCGCGCCGTCATTCGCGACCCTCAAATTCTTTTGCTAGATGAGGCTACCTCCTCGCTTGATGCGGAAAGTGAGTCGCTCGTTCAAGAAGCCTTGCAACGCTTGATGAATGACCGCACCAGCTTAGTCATTGCACACCGATTATCTACGGTGAGAAATGCTGACCGTATCGCCTTTTTGGAGGCGGGTCAGGTTGTCGAATTTGGCAGTCATCGGGAACTCATGCAGGTCGAAGGAGGCAAATACCGCCAATTTGTGGAGCAACAAATGCGATAAGTACGCAATACCACGGGCTGCGATGTATTTTTGAGCATGACCCGCTGGCAAAACCTTCGCACTTCCCCTTGGTGGAAGCGATTAACGAATAAATACACGTTAGTCACCCTCTTTTTTGTGGTTTGGATGGCCTTGCTTGACTCCTCCTCTGCCCTAATTCAATGGGAATTAGACGCTCGATTGCGCGCTTTGGAAGACGGTATTGAATTCTATCAGCGAGAATTGGAAGAAACCCAGCGGCAGTTGGATGAACTGGCGAGCGATCCAGAAAAATTGGAGAAATTCGCCCGCGAAACCTATTGGATGCACAAACCCGGTGAACGTGTCGCCTTGGTCGATCCAAAAAGCTCAGAGGAATGAGTGAAATGATCTCCCTCCCCGATGGCTTTGCCCTCCCCGTCACAGGAAAAGCTGCAGACCATCCAGACCTTCCATGGACCAGTGGCCCGAGGCCATTTCAACATCGGCACGCACTGGAGGTCATTGATGGCGCCGAGCCCGAATTGGCCAATCGTCGCGCCTTGGCGGCCCTCATGAATGGAGCAAGCTCCCTCTTGTTTTGGATTCATCGAGCGCAGGACGTGCCTTTGCTCCTCAAAGACATACGGCTCGACATTGCCCCTGTGCACCTGGTGTATGGCGGCGCCTTGGAGGATCTAGCCGCAGAGCTTCGAGCTTTACCGGCTAGTCAGCATCCCCAAGCCATTCATGGCTCAATCAACCTCGATCCTGCAGAACATCGCTTCCGCACGAAAGAATCTTGGCGTGGAAGCCTGGAGGCTGACCTCGCTCAGGTGAAAGCAGCTGTGGAACTTCCAAAAGGCCTACGAATCCTATGCGGAAATGGCGGAGAAATGGCCCCTCGCATCACCGGCACCCAGAGTATCTCCCAGCTTGCCTATGGCTTGGGATCCATATTGGCGCAATTAGATTATCTGGGATGGATGCATGCTGATCGGGCATGGCTCCACCTTAGCGCTACCGACGACTATTTGCAAACCATTGCCATAGTGCAGGCGGCACGTAGCTTGTGGGAACGTGCTTGCCAAGCGCATCTCAAACGATCTGCCCCCTTGTGGATTAGTGGAAGTCCTAAACTAGCTGAGCAAACGGAGGATGCCGCAGCCCTAATCAGCATGGGTATGCAACAGCAAGCGCTCTGGTTGGGAGGCTGCGACGAACTTTGGATCAGTCCCATCAACGACAGCAGTCAAGCGCATGATTGGGCCCGCCAGCAGGTTCTTGTCCTTACATACGAAAATGGGCTGCAAGGCCTAGATCAACCCTTGGCAGGATCCTACACTTTGGATAGCTACACAGCATCCTTGGAGGCTGAGGTGGAAAAACTTTGGGCCGAATGGGCAGCTCAAGGAGGCTTCTGGGTAAAAATCAAAAGTCTCACTGGAGCATGAAGCGCTTCCCACATGAACAAGAGGCTGCCGGGCTAAGCCCCTACTTGCGTGGCCCGTATGCAAGCATGTACAGCCAACGTCCTTGGACGATTCGCCAGTATGCAGGATTTTCTACTGCCGAGGAATCCAATGCGTTTTATCGAGCGAACCTAGCCGCCGGTCAAATGGGACTCAGTGTGGCCTTTGACCTTGCCACACACCGCGGCTATGACAGCGACCATCCTAGAGTCCAAGGAGATGTGGGCAAAGCCGGCGTAGCCATCGATTCTGTGGAGGATATGAAACGCCTTTTTGAAGGCATTCCTTTGGATCGGATGTCCGTGTCCATGACCATGAATGGGGCGGTCATTCCTATCCTTGCCTTTTTCATCGTGGCCGCCGAGGAGCAAGGGGTCGCTTGGGCAGACCTTCAGGGAACCATTCAGAATGACATCCTGAAGGAGTTTATGGTGCGAAACACCTACATCTATCCGCCGGCTCCGAGTATGCGTCTTATTGCGGATATTTTCAAATTCACTTCAGAGCACATGCCCAAGTTCAATAGTATTTCTATTTCGGGCTACCATATGCAAGAAGCCGGCGCTACCGCCGCGCAAGAGCTAGCCTACACCCTGGCCGACGGTCTTGAATATCTCCGGACAGGCACAGCCAGTGGATTAGACATCGATGACTTCGCCCCTCGCTTAAGTTTCTTTTGGGGCATTGGTATGGACTTTTTGACTGAAGTTGCGAAACTTCGTGCGGCCCGAGTGCTCTGGGATCGCATCGTCGACTCGTTCGCGCCAAAAAATCCGAAAAGCCGTATCCTTCGAACCCATTCTCAAACCAGCGGATGGAGCCTGACCGAACAGCAACCCTTCAATAACGTCACGCGCACAGCCCTTGAAGCCATGGCAGCAGTTTTGGGAGGCACCCAATCACTACATACCAATGCCTTGGACGAAGCGATTGCTTTGCCCACTGAATATTCAGCACGCATCGCCAGGGAGACCCAACTGTATTTACAAAAGCAATCCGGTGTGACCCGTTTTGTCGATCCTTTTGGCGGGGCGCATTCGGTCGAACAACTCACCGCCACCTTAATGAACGAAGCTTGGACACTCATCCAGGAAATTGAAGCCCTCGGAGGAATGGCCAAAGCCATCGACCAAGGACTTCCCAAACTTCGCATTGAAGAAGCGGCCGCCAAGAAGCAGGCGCGTTTGGACCGTGGCATGGATGTACTGGTGGGGGTAAATGCCTTTCAGTCTGAGCATGAAGACGATCTCGAAACCAGGGAAGTAGATAATTCTGCAGTTCGTGAACTGCAAGTCCTCCAGCTTTCTGAATTGAAAATAAGACGGGATACAAAAGCCCATGCTTTGGCCTTATCTCAACTCGAATCTGCCGCACGGTCCCAGAAAAATATTTTGGCCGCTGCGGTGATTGCCGCCCGCGCTCGTGCTAGCCTTGGCGAAATCAGCGATACCTTAGAAAATGTATTTGGGCGCTATCAAGCTAAAACCCAACTTATTTCTGGCGTGTACAAGAAAGAAAACAATGACCAACCTGCCTACCAAGCGGCCCGTGCCCTTGCCGATCAATTTGCTGAGCTAGATGGCCGGCGCCCGCGCATTTTAGTTGCCAAAATGGGACAAGATGGGCACGACCGCGGGGCCAAAGTGGTTGCTAGCAGCTTTGCTGACCTTGGTTTTGATGTCGATCTAGGGCCTTTATTTCAGACGCCCGAAGAGACCGCTCAGCAGGCCGTCGAAAATGATGTGCATTGGGTGGGCGTGAGTTCCCTGGCGGCAGGACATAAAACCCTTGTTCCTCAGCTCATGGAAGCCCTGAGAAGCCTTGGACGCTCGGATATTCTCGTGGTCGTCGGCGGAGTGATTCCAAAAGGCGATTATGCCGGGCTCTTTGACCTCGGTGTAGCAGGTATTTTTGGCCCAGGAAGTCCCATCGCAGAATCTGCCCAGCATATTTTAGCCCAATATCTTCAGCATCGATACCCCTCTCATGGCCATTAATCCTTCGTTTCCAGGCCATGAGAAGCAGCGTGCAGACTTGAGCGCTCTAGAAGCAGGTGTGCGGGTAGGAAATCGTCAAGCCTTGGCTCAAGCTATCACCTTAGTGGAAAGCGAACAAAAGGATGATCAAATATCTTCGGCCATGCTCTTAAGCCGATTGACCGAAGGCCATCCGTCTGAAACTAGTTTCCGCCTGGGAATTACCGGAAATCCAGGGGCTGGCAAAAGCACGCTGATTGAAGCCCTAGGCCAACATTGGATTAACCAAGGAGAAAAAGTGGCTGTCCTCGCTATCGACCCCAGTAGCAGCCAGCGTCTAGGAAGTATCCTAGGGGATAAAACCCGAATGGAGCAGTTAAGCAAGCGAAAGGAAGCATTTATTCGACCCAGCCCTTCTTCCGGAGCACTTGGGGGTATTCACCGTCACAGTCCGGAAGTGATCGCCTTATTTGAAGCAGCGGGCTACCAGCGAATTATCATCGAGACGGTCGGGGTAGGCCAAAACGAAACCTCAGTGCAGAATGTTGTTGACTTCACTTTGTTGATCGCCTTGCCTGGGGCAGGGGACGAAGTTCAGGGCTTGAAGCGCGGGGTAATGGAAGCGGCTGACCTCCTCTGGGTGAACAAAGCCGATGGAGAACGAAAAGTGGCAGCAAAATTGGCTACTGTTCATCTCCAGCAGGCTTTATCTCTATTCCATCGCGAGGATGATCGCGCCATTGAGGTCTTGACTGGGAGCGCCATAGAAAAAGACAGCTTGAATCCCTTGTGGGAAGCTCTTGATCGCGGTATGCGCTGGGGAATCGCTACGGGTCGAACGGAGGAACGTCGAAAGCATCAGCGGGGAAAACGACTACGCGAGCTGATTCAACAGGGGCTCTGGAACACCGTGAGCGCAGAACATAACCTCATGAACGCCATCGAAAAACGGGTTGTTTCAGGCGAATTATCGCCTTCTGAAGGGGCTTTAGAATTCTTGCGCCATCTCGTGACGGAGAACGACTAAGGCCGTACGAGTAGGCAAAGTTCCCATGTCCATCGCTCGAGTAAGAATAGCCTTGCTCAAGTCTGCACCTGTCGCATCATTATCTAAGTCCGCCGCAACGGTATTGATTAAAGAAGCGATCGCTGACTTGGCCGTAACAGCCATTTCCCACACATGCTCGGAGACATAAACCTGTTGGGAAAGGTTGTGCTCGTATTCACTGCGGATGGAATGTTGGAGTAGGACGAGGTATTCGGACTTGCTAAGCTTTCCAGCCTTTACTCGAAGGATGAGGGAATTCGGGCTAATCCGCTCTAAGAGTAAAGCCAAACGCTCATATGCTTGCAAACGAATGGGCAAGGTTTGTTTTTGCGAAGCTGCCCTCAGCTCATTCCGGCGACGCTTGTCTTCGTTATCTAAAAAGCTTGACATCATCAAATACACGACAATCAAGATTAAGATTGACGGGAAAATGGTGCGTATCGTATCGTAGAAAACATCCATTGCACAAATATCGTGCTTTTACCGACAATTCATACTTTTGAGGATGCTTTTTCTATCCCAACGAGTGCAGTCTTTGGCTCTGCCCATGACTATCGAAATGACCAAGAAAAGCCGCGCATTGCAAGAGGCCGGCCATGATATTATCAGCCTCAGCTTGGGGGAGCCCGATTTTGATAGTCCCGACTTTGCGAAATTGGCTGGAATTGAAGGCATTGAAAAGAACTATTCCCACTACATGCCGGTGCCAGGCTATGCGGATTTGCGCGAAGCTATTTGCCAAAAGTTTGCCCGAGACAATGGGCTCAACTACCGTCCTGATGAGATCATCGTGAGCACTGGTGCCAAGCAATCCATTGCCAATTTGATGATGGCCTTAGTGAATCCAGGTGATGAAGTCATCATTCCTGCACCCTATTGGGTGTCCTATGCGGATCTCGCCGAATTTGTCGGGGGAACCGTCGTCAGTCCGAAAGCGGGGATCGAACAAAATTTTAAAATCACGGCAAATCAACTTCGGGAATCCATTTCGGATAAAACCAAACTCCTGATCTTTTCTAGCCCTAACAACCCGAGTGGGGCGATGTACAGCCGGATAGAATTAGAATCCTTGGCGGTTGTACTTCGAGAATACCCGCACATTTGGGTCATCAGCGACGAGATTTATGAATATATCCACTACGGAGTAGAGCATGTCAGCATGGCGAGCCTCGAGGGGATGTGGGCGCGCACGGCCACCGTTAACGGCCTTTCCAAAGGCTTTGCGATGACCGGTTGGCGCTTAGGATTTATGGGAGCCCCCCCTGAGCTGGCCAAGGCCTGCGAGAAAATTCAGAGCCAGATCACCAGTGGCGCCTCAAGTATTGCCCAACGCGCAGCCATCGCTGCGGTATTGGCTGGCCCTGCGCCGGTTCAATACATGATTGACGCCTTCACGCGCCGCCGCAGCCTACTTGCAAATGGGCTCAAGGCCGCCGACAAGCTCCTAATAAAGGAGCCTGAAGGGGCTTTTTATCTTTTTGTCGACGCGTCCGAATATCTAAGCCCCTCCCACCCTAGCGCACTCGCAATTTGCATGGCCTTGCTTGAAGGGGGAGTCGCCGCGGTTCCTGGAGAAGCCTTTGGCCTAGATGGCTACATCCGCTTTAGCTACGCCGCTTCCGAAGAGGATTTGCGCAAGGCGGCTGAGCGAATTGTCCGTACCTTAAACGGACTGAATAGCAATTCATGAAACACTCCCGTCGGCTCACGGTTAACCGAATTCGCGAATGGGTGAACCTTCGCATTTATGACAGTAAAACAACGGCCATTCGCTTCCTGCGATACACCAGTGTTCCATTGTCCATCGCCGCGGTAATCTCCTTGCTTCTCAGCCATGGATTTGTCCTTGAATCAGAGCAGAGTCAATGGGTAGATATGATTCTCAAGGGCACCATTGGATTTTACATTGTCAAATACGTGGTGGAGTTCTTTTACTCCTTTTCGCCCATTCAGTACCTGAAAGATTCCCGATGGGAAGGGCTGTTGATGCTCTACATGGTCGTCAATATTCTCTCGTTTAATTTGTTTGGCATTGAGATTCTTTCCACGTTAGGCGGCTATCTCGGTTTGGAGAAATTGGACGCCTTTTTCATGGTATTTATCCAGGCTTATTTCTTGCTGTTTGTTGCCTTGGAAATCGGCAAGGCAAGTCGCCTTTTACCTATGCTCAAAGTGAGCCCACCAGCCTTGCTAGTGAGTAGTTTCATCCTGCTTATGATCGTCGGAGCGGGCTTGCTTTGGATGCCTGAAATGACCAAATCAGGGGATGGGCTATCCATCAAAGAGGCCCTATTTACTTCTGTTTCAGCGGTATCCGTCACAGGACTCAACATTATTGACATTTCGGAGATCTTGAG
Organism: Schleiferiaceae bacterium; assembly: GCA_029254375.1. Classification (GTDB taxonomy): domain Bacteria; phylum Bacteroidota; class Bacteroidia; order Flavobacteriales; family Schleiferiaceae; genus TMED14. Next base: position 49,222 of record JAQWXR010000050.1, read on the forward strand.
CTTCAAAGGCAAGTTTATTCTGCTCTTCTTGATTCAACTCGGCGGACTGAATTTCATCGCCTTCGCAAGCATCTTTGCCATGTTGGCAAACCCTGCTTTAGGGACTCGCTACAAGAGACTCTTACAAACAAATTATGGCAGCGATAGCCTGGAAGGTTCAGTGGATCTCATTCGCGAAATTTTCCGCTTTTCGTTCTTTTTCGAATTTGCTGCGGCCATCCTTCTATTCTTTTCATGGGGAGACTTCCCTTTTATGCATTTGGGTGATCGAATATTCTATAGTGTGTTTCATGCTGTGAGTGCCTTCAATAATGCCGGATTCAGTTTATTCTCCCATGGCATGGCACACCCCGCCTTGGCTCAAAATGTGCCCCTCGTTATGATCATAGCAATGACCATCATTCTGGGCGGATTGGGATTTACCACGATTCATGATTTGTTCTCCACGCAAGCCTATACTACTCGGCGTAAAAACCCCTGGATTCACTTGAACGTAAATACAAAAATTGCCATCTATACGACCCTAATCCTCATCCCTGCGGGGGGCATCCTATATGCGGTCTTGGAATGGAACAGCTCCTTATTTGGCCTAGATCATGGCCACCGCATTTTAACTGCATTTTTCCAATCTGTGACGACTCGAACGGCCGGTTTCAACACGGTGGACTTTGGCGCTGTGGCGTTGCCTACCCTGCTGATATTAATCATCTTCATGTTTATTGGAGGATCGTCTGGCTCGACGGCTGGAGGGATTAAGACTTCAACTTTTACCCTCGTCTTTGTAAACGCCTTGGCTACCATCCGTGGCCGAAAGCGCGTAGAACTTTTCCACTCGACCATCCCAGTTGAATTATTGAATTTGGCCATGAGTGCCTTTCTATTTTCGGCCAGTTCCATTCTATTGGGAATCTTCTTACTCACTGTTACCGATGGGCACCTCGGCTTAGCTCGATTGGCCTTTGAAGAAGTAAGTGCATTTTGCACCGTGGGCTTATCCACAGGAATCACAAGTGAATTAAGTAACAGTGGCCAAACTATCTTGATGCTTTCCATGTTAATAGGGCGTGTAGGGACCGTAACTTTGGCCTTTGCATTGACCAGTCGCAAGAAAGAATCACACGAGTACACCTACCCAAAAGCCAACGTGCAGGTAGGATAAAATCCGCCTATGAATCACGTAAAACCTTATAGCTCTGAAGGATCCAAAAAGGAGCAAGTGGCCAGCATGTTTGACGCGATTTCCGAGCGATATGATGTGCTCAATCGTACCCTTTCCTTGGGAATTGATGTCATTTGGCGTAAAATCACCATCGCCGCTGTGCGAAAAACTGGAGCTAAAAAAATATTAGATGTCGCCACCGGAACCGCTGACTTGGCCATTGCCTTGCACCGCGGTATTCAGGGCAGTCAAGTCGAAGGCATCGACATTTCTGCCGGGATGCTCGAAGTGGGACGCAAAAAAATTACTCGTCGTGGCTTGGACCCCCATCTTCCATTGCACCTTGGCGATGGTGAAGCCCTACCCTTTGAGGCAGCTACTTTTGACGCGGTAACTGTGGCCTTCGGGGTGCGAAACTTTGAGCATCTTGAAAAAGGCCTCGTTGACATGAGGCGGGTGCTTCGCCCAGGCGGACATTTAGCTGTTTTGGAGTTCTCCCAGCCAGAGAGCTTCCCCTTCCGCCAAATCTATTTCTTTTATTTCAAGCATATATTGCCAAGCATTGGGAAATGGCTATCCAAGGATTCTGCGGCCTACACCTATCTACCCGCTAGTGTAGAAGCCTTTCCTTATGGGGAGGCCTTTTCGGCGAAACTCAAAGCCGCGGGCTTTAGCCACGTGACGATTCGACCGCTCACCTTTGGTATCGCAAGTCTTTATTTAGCTCATACGGAACTTCCCTCCTGAGCGTTATTCTATGATGCGTCGTTTCATTTTAAGCCTTGCCATGGCGGTCCCCGGTCTTCTGTGGGCTCAGGGACTTAGTCAGAATTTGCCTCGCTATGATCAGAAGCCTATTCACTTTGGCTTCATTTTGGGAACGAGCCAAATGGACTTCAGCTATCGACCTGGAAGCACTTGGCCAAGCACCGTCTTTGGCGTGGAAACGGGTCCACAGCTCGGGTATACCGTGGGCATTGTCAGCAATGTTCGTGTGAATGAAAACATGGACCTCCGCTTCGTACCGACCTATTCAGCGGGCGAGCGCCGTCTCTTTTTTGACGCCATCGATCCCAGCGATGGCCAGAGAAAGACCATCGAGCGGAGAATGGAATCCTCTCTAATCATCTTCCCGCTGGAGCTAAAATGGAAGACGGATCGCATCGACAACCATCGCTGGTATGTACTAGGAAGCCTCTACGGCCAGTGGGACCTTGCCTCCAAGGCAAAGGTGGTCGACGATCGAATCTTTAAGCTACAAGCAGGCGAATTTGGCTACGAGGTGGCGGTGGGCATGGACTTGTATTTTGAATACTTCAAGCTATCTCCACAACTGCGCGCCACGTTCGGTCAAGGCAATTTGCTCGTGAATGACGGTACGGCTTACGCCCAAGCCCTCCCTGTTGTGCAAACGCACAGCTTGGCATGGATATTCACCTTTGAGTAACTCCTAAGCATCTACGTGGCAGGCATAAAGGGCAATCGCTCCAGCCGTACCCACATTCAAGCTTTCAGTTTTACTTCCGAGCGCTTTGGGGATGGTCATAATGTGGGCGGCTCGCTCTGTCCAACGTGATTCCGGGCCTTGACCTTCATTCCCAAAAACCAAGGCTGCTGGTGCTTTTCTTGGTAAGTCTTTCGGGGCAGATCCACCCAGATCAGCCACATACAGTGTTCGCCCTTCCACATCAAAACGAGTCAGTAGCTCCTCCACTTCGCCGTACACCAATGGAACACGCGCTAAAGAACCCATGGAACCTTGAATAACCTTTGGATTAAACACCTCGGCTGTGCCCGGAGGCAAGGCTACGTAGTCCACTCCAAACCAGTCCGCCAGCCGGAGTAAGGTTCCCACATTGCCCGGATCCTGAACGCGGTCTAAGACTAATGCCCAACCACCTGAACGCGGAGCAATTTCTTTGAGACCGAACACCGCTAAGACCCCTTGAGGGCTTTCTTGCGTCGAAAGTTCTGCTAACTCACGGGGGGTGATTTCTATCGCCTTCGGATACTCTTCCATTGGGCCTTGTGGACTTCGATACAAGGTCACCAAAGGCCATCCTTCCTCAATAAATTCAGCAATTGCCTTTGGGGATTCCACTAGGAATTGTTGGGCTATTTCGCGGCCTTTTTTGCGCCAAAGGGCGCGCACTTGACTACGTTGATTTTTGGAAAGCGGGCTTGGAGAATCATACATGGCGGCAAGTTCGGTCAATTGGGCCTAATTTTGACAAAAATCCCCATGCTATGATTGCCCCTTCTGTTTTATCCGCCGACTTCGCCAACCTCCAACGCGACATAGAAATGATCAACCAAAGCGAGGCTAGCTGGTTCCATGTGGACATCATGGATGGGCTGTTTGTCCCGAATCTCTCGTTTGGCTTGCCTGTAGTTTCGGCCATTCATCGCCATGCCACGAAGCCCTTGGACGTTCATTTGATGATCGTTCAACCCGAGCGTTACATCAGCGAATTCAAAGCGGCTGGGGCGGCTATATTAACGGTTCACATCGAAGCTTCCACCCACCTGCACCGAACCCTCCAAGCTATTCGAGCCGAAGGCATGCTCGCCGGTGTGGCAGTCAACCCGCATACGCCAGTTTCGGCCTTGTCAGAAGTGTTGCACGATGCCGATTTATTTTGTCTAATGTCCGTGAATCCTGGATTTGGAGGCCAGTCCTTTATTCTTCAGACCTACGAAAAGATTCGGCAGTTGCGTGCCATGCTGGACGCAGCAGGAAGCTCGGCAAAAATCGAAATTGATGGAGGCGTGAATGCGCAAAACGCAGCGGCCCTCAAAGCGGCAGGAGCGGATGTGCTGGTCGCAGGCAATGCGGTCTTTAAGGCGCCAGATCCGATCGGAATGATTGCAGAGCTGCATGAGGCCTAAGCAAGGCATTTGGCTCGCTATTTTGGCGGCTAGCTTGATGTCCTGCCAACCGCAGCGCTATGTGACAGAACCATGGATCCGTAAAGTCCAAATCGAGGTGGATGGCAACGTAACTCTGGATGAACATTACAGCGAAGTCCTTATGGCTCGCTCAAACACATCCGTTTTTGGCACCTTTCCCTACATGTGGTTCTACCAAAAAGCCAATCCACAGAGCTATTCTAAATGGAACAATTGGCTTCGACGCATTGGTGAAAAGCCTAGCCTCTGGGATTCTACATTGAGTGCCCAAGACGTGATTCAATTAAGGCTTCGCCTCAAGCAGGATGGTTACTTCTATTCTTCCGTCACGGTGCATCCCCCCGGGTCTGACCTCAAAAAAAATAAGCACCTTTTGCGCTATGAAATACTCAAAGGCCCTGCGACGCAGATTCAAGGAACGGATATTCAGAGCATGGGACCTCAGGTCGACCCATTTCTCTCAGAGTTAAAAGCCTCCTCTACCCTGCTCCCAGGAGATGTTTTACAGATGGAGGCATTGGATGCTGAGCGACGCAGGATCGCGAAAACACTGCAAGAAAAAGGCTTCTTTACCCTCGGACCTGAGGCTATTCACTTCGATTTAGATACCATTGAGCATCCGGGATTTGCCGAAGTTCAAATACGAATAGACAACTGGATTCATAGCAGCGAATACGGAACGGTGGAGGAAGCCCATCGAATTTGGTATGTGCGCCAAACCACAGGATCCTGGCCGGCCAACTTAGCACTAAAGCCCTCGGGTATTCAGCGCCTCCCATGGATTCCTGCGGGAAGAGCCTTTCAAGCCTCGGCGGTGACTCAAAGCACTGCCCGATTGCGCAACATCCCCGCTATCCAGTCAGGCCGATGGCAGTTTGCCATGGTTCAGGATTCACTTGATGCCACATTGAGCCTAGTCCCTAGTCCGCGTGTTGGATTGACATGGAAAGGTGAAAGCACAGCCCTATCAGGAATCTATGGCCTCCAATCCAGTATAGATGTTTTTGACCATAACCCTTGGGGCGGATTGGAGCATGTACATTTGACACTTTCTGGTGGTCTTGGAGCCCAATGGGCCGATAGCTCTGCCCTGTTCAATACCTATTTTCTAGACGTTGAATCAGGTATACAATGGCCCGGTCTTTGGGGTTGGGGCGAAGCTCCAGTCCAGACGGGCAGTACACGCTTGAGTTTATCTATCGGTCGGCAGTACCGTCGAGAATTTGATCGCTTGGCGATTCGTGCCGCCCTAGAGTATCAATGGACGGATAAGCATGGAGGGCAATGGGAACTCAGTCCAACAGACCTCACCTACATTGATTTACGCCAGATTGACAGCAGCTTCTACCAGGCGCTATCGATCAAGTCTGGATTTCAAGATGTCCTCCTCTTGGGCCCCCGCCTCCGGGTGCTACGGCCTTTGGTTCAAAAAGGTCGCTGGGAGCGACGTAGCGAATGGACCTTAGAAAGTTCTGGAATCGTTACCGATCTGATCAACCGCAGCTTCTTCCCAAATGGCCCTGAAATCAGAAGTTTGGCAGAAGTTCCCTATGCCCATTACTTGCGGGCCAAATGGGACGTCCGCTGGCTCCGACGAGGCAGCAGGCATCGCGATTGGGCCCTCCGCTTCGTCGCAGGTGAATTGCACACCCTCCAAAACACACCAGGTATCCCACCCTTTGAACGTGCCTTCTTTTCGGGGGGAAGTAATGACTTGCGAGGCTGGATTAATTTCCGACTTGGTCCTGGTGCCCTTCCTCTTGGGGTATTCGATAGTCTGGCTTACTTAGGTTCGGGAACCCGCAAGCTGTTGTTTCAGACCGAATACCGCTTCCCTCTCACAGGTGCCTTGTCCGGGGCCATTTTTACTGATGCGGGAAATACATGGTTACATCGTCGCAACCTGGATCAAGCGGCGAGCCCATTACTTCAGAATCCACAAATTCAAGACGTGGTTTCCTTTTCGGCATCCAATCTACTGCGCCACTCGGCCTGGGATGCGGGTTTGGGAATTCGCTATGACCTAGATTTCTTCGTGATCCGAGTCGATTGGGGCTTGCAAGTGTATGACCCTCGTCGATTGAGCTCAAAACCTTGGTTTCAAGCCAACGAATGGCTCAAACGAGGAAGCCTGAATTTTGGCCTAGGTATGCCCTTTTAGGTCCTTTTTGGATCGGTTTAAACGGCCAAATCAAAGAAAAGGCCTAGGTTTGCATCTAGTTTAGTTTTAATCAAAAATACTATGGCCTCAGAGCGCGTCATTTCCCTGCTAGGTGATCAAGCCGACTACCTACTCAACCACACCGCCACTGCAATTCCTAAGTCGTCCATTCACTTGCCATCCGCGCAATTTGTGGATGAACAATTCATCGGAAGTAACCGCAATATTCCAACCTTGCGTTCTTTACAACAACTCTATGGAACGGGCCGTTTGGCCAACACAGGGTACATGAGCATTTTGCCCATCGATCAGGGAATCGAGCATTCAGCTGGAGCGAGCTTTGCTCCGAATCCATTGTATTTTGATCCAGAAAATATTGTCAAATTAGCCTTGGACGCAGGCTGCAATGCGGTCGCCTCTACGTTTGGCGTGTTGGCCAATGTGAGCCGAAAATACGCGCACAAGATTCCATTTGTGGTCAAATTGAATCACAATGAATTCCTTTCCTATCCGAACCAATACGACCAAACCATGTATGGCTCTGTAGAAGATGCATGGAACATGGGGGCTGTAGCGGTTGGCGCCACAGTGTATTTTGGAGCTGAAGAATCACGTCGTCAAATGATGGAAGTATCCGAAGCGTTTGAACGTGCTCGCGAATTGGGAATGGCGACCATCCTATGGTGCTACACTCGAAATTCCGGATTTAAGCAAGACGGCGTAGACTACCATACCTCGGCTGATCTGACAGGCCAAGCCAACCATTTGGGGGTGACCATTCAATCCGACATCATTAAACAGAAGCTTCCCACCAACAATGGGGGCTACTTGGCTACCAAGCATGGCAAGACGCATCCCAATGTGTATGAGAAAATGACCACCGATCACCCGATTGACTTGACCCGCTATCAAGTGGCAAATTGCTACATGGGTAAAATTGGTCTGATCAACTCCGGCGGCGAATCGAAAGGGGCGAGTGATCTAGCTGAATCGGTTTCAACAGCGGTAATCAACAAACGCGCTGGCGGTCAAGGTTTGATCCTCGGTCGCAAAGCTTTCCAACGCGATTGGAAAGAAGGTGTGGACTTGCTACATGCCGTACAAGACGTTTACCTCGATTCATCGATCACCATCGCCTAAAACGTACGACTATGGCCACGGATTGGTTCCAAAGACAAGAAGCGGGAATTACCACCCCCACTCAAGATAAAAAAGAAACGCCCGATGGCTTATGGCACGGTTGCCCCAAGTGCAAGGTGATTGTTTCAGCGGAAGACCACATCGCCCAAGTTTGGGTCTGCGGAAACTGTGGTTTTCACAATGGCATTGATTCAAAAGAGTATTTCTCCTTCCTTTTTGATGGGGGAAGCTTTACCGAGCTCAACGCGAACATGGTCTCTAAGGATCCCTTACAATTCGAAGACACCAAAAAGTATAGCGACCGATTAAAAGCCACCCAAGCAAAAACTGGACTGAATGATGCATTGACTTCAGCCACCGGCGAAATGAACGGGATTCCAGTGGCGATTGCCGCCATGAATTTCAAGTTCATCGGAGGATCTATGGGTTCCGTTGTAGGGGAAAAAATTGCTCGTACTATCGATTACAGTATTAAGCACAAGGTTCCTTTCATCATGATTAGTAAATCAGGGGGTGCACGGATGATGGAGGCCGCATTTTCATTGATGCAAATGGCCAAAACTTCCGCGAAATTGGCGCTCTTGGATGAAGCAAAGATTCCTTATATCAGCCTCTTGACCGACCCCACCACCGGTGGAGTCACGGCCTCGTACGCGATGCTGGGGGATATCAATATTGCCGAACCCGGTGCGCTGATTGGATTTGCCGGGCCCCGAGTCGTTAAAGAAACCATTGGAAAAGACCTCCCAGAAGGTTTCCAGACGAGCGAATTCGTCAAGGAGCACGGCTTCTTGGATTTTATCGTCGAACGTAAGCATCTGAAAGCGCGAATGAGCCAATGGCTGCGTTTTGTAGGCAATCTTCCAGCCCCCGTGAAAGCAGACTAATTTATTCGTACTTTTGCCGTCCCGAAAGACGGGTATACAGCACAACCATCTAAGCGATCTAGGCATGTATCTAAACACAGAAAAGAAGCGTGAAATTTTCGCGCTACACGGCAAAAGCCCCGAAGATACGGGTTCAGCCGAAGGGCAAATCGCCCTTTTTACCTACCGTATCAGCCACTTGACTGGGCACCTAAAGAAGAACCGCAAAGACCACAACACCGAGCGCTCGCTCATTTTGTTAGTTGGTAAGCGTCGCGCTCTTCTCGACCACCTTCAAAAAACTGAGATCGGCCGATACCGCGCCATCATCGAAAAATTAGGACTCCGCAAATAAGCGTGAGTTTCCTCTAGTGGAACTATGCAGAAAAGGCAATTCTAATCGGATTGCCTTTTCGCGTTGGAAGAAGCGGCTTGGAGAAATCAACATCGAAAACAAAAAAACATGAATGCACCTACCCCCATCACCCAAAGTTTAACTCTGCCTGACGGCCGAGTCATTACCCTCGAAACTGGCCGCATGGCACGTCAAGCAGACGGCGCGGTCTTACTTTCTTGCGGAGGCACAGCCCTTCTAGCAACCGTTGTTGCCAACAGGGATGCACGTCCAGGGGTTGACTTCCTCCCATTAAGTGTGGAGTATAAAGAAAAATTTGCTGGCGCGGGTCGCGTTCCAGGAGGATTCCTAAAGCGTGAAGGTCGCCCAAGCGATCGCGAAGTTTTAGTTTGCCGTCTGGTCGACCGTGTATTGCGACCATTATTCCCTAACGATTTCCACGCGGAAATTCAGGTGATCATCACCATGCTGTCCTATGACCCTGCTACGGCACCTGAGTCTTTGGCTGGTTTGGCAGCCTCAGCGGCTATTTCAATCAGTAACATCCCCTTCAACGGTCCAATGTCTGAGGTGAACATTGCCCGAGTCAATGGAGAATTTATCATCAACCCTTCTTATGCTCAGCTAGAAGAAGCCGACATGGAAATCATGGTAGGCGCGACAGCTGATAGCGTTGTCATGGTGGAAGGTGAAATGAAAGAAGTGTCCGAAGCCGAAATGCTGGAAGCCATCACTGTGGGTCATGACGCAATCAAAAAGCAAGTGGAACTTCAGTTAGCCTTGGCCGCAATGGTCCCAAGCGCTAATCCCAAGCGTGAGTATTCGCATGAGACCCACGACGAAGATCTACGCCAGCGCGTTGAAGCCGCTACCTATGAAGGCGCTTACAAAGTGGCCGGAATGGGCTTGACCAATAAGGCCGAGCGCTCAACGGAGTTCAAAGCTGTTTTTGAAACCTATGCCGCTACTCTGAGCGATGAGGAGAAAGCAAGTTCTTTGGACTTAGCGAAAGTCTATTACCACGATGTGGAATACAAGGCGATGCGCAACCAAATCCTGGACCATGGCCAACGTTTAGATGGCCGTAAGACCGATGAGATTCGCCCTATTTGGGTTGAAACAGACATCCTCCCTGGGCCTCATGGCTGTGCACTGTTCACACGTGGTGAGACTCAGTCATTTACCACCGTTACCTTGGGTACTGCCCTTGATTCTAACCGCATTGATGCCGCAACGATGACCGGAGATGAGAAATTCTATCTCCACTACAACTTCCCTCCCTTCTCTACAGGTGAAGCCCGCATGATGCGCGGTACCAGTCGTCGCGAAGTAGGACACGGAAATCTGGCTCAACGCGCTTTGAAGAACATGGTACCTAGTGGCTCTGGCTACACTATCCGTATTGTTTCCGACATCCTCGAATCAAATGGCTCTAGCTCTATGGCTACCGTTTGTGCAGGCACCTTGGCCATGATGGATGCAGGGGTTCAAATCGAGCGCCCCGTCAGTGGAATCGCTATGGGCTTAATCACCGATCCAGACTCAGGCAAGTATGCTGTATTGAGCGACATTTTAGGCGATGAAGATCACTTGGGCGATATGGACTTTAAAGTCACTGGTACCGAGAAAGGAATCACTGCGTGCCAAATGGATATCAAAATCAAAGGCCTGAGTGTCGAGATTCTGACCAATGCCTTGAATCAAGCCAAATCGGGTCGTGAGCACATCTTGTCTGTTATGACTGCAGCCATGCCTGCATCCCGTGCTGAATTAAAGCCCCACGCTCCTCGAATGGTCATCATGGAAGTTCCCAAGAGCTTTATTGGGGGCATCATCGGACCTGGTGGTAAAATCATCCAAGGCATGCAAGCTGAAACAGGATGTACGATTACCATTGAAGAAATTGGCAACATTGGCCGTGTAGAAATCAGTGGAACAAACGCCGAAGGCATTGCCTTGGCGCAACAGCGGATTGGAGAAATCTGTTTCATTCCTTTAGTAGATACGATTTATGATGGGACCGTTAAGGGCGTTCAAACCTTTGGCGTATTTGTCGAAATCGGTCGTGGCACAGAAGGCCTCTTGCACGTTTCAGAAATGGATTGGAAGCGCGTAGAAGACCCCTCTGCACTCTATAAAGAAGGAGATAAGGTTCAAGTGAAACTTCTCAGCATCGATGACAAAGGCAAGCTTCGTTTGTCGCGTAAAGTGTTGATGGAGAAGCCTGAAGGATATGTCGAGCGCGCTCCACGTGAGGATCGCGGACCTCGTCCTGACCGTGGAGACCGTCGTGGCCCTCGTCCAGAGCGTGGTGAGCGCCGCTAACGCGGACCTCGCAACCTAGATTGATGCTCACGCATTTTTCTTGTAACTTGTTTGTTTAACCCTCGTACGAAATCATCCGATGCGTCAATTAAAAATTACGAAGCAGGTCACCAACCGTGAAACGGCCTCCTTGGACAAATATCTCCAGGAGATCGGCAAAGTGGAGTTGATTACTGCGGAAGAAGAAGTAGAGCTCGCTCAGAAAATCAAGGCAGGTGATCAACGTGCCTTGGAGAAACTCACCAAAGCCAATTTGCGCTTTGTGGTTTCTGTGGCCAAGCAATACCAAAATCAAGGGTTAACACTTCCTGACTTGATTAACGAAGGCAATCTAGGTTTGATTAAAGCAGCCCAGCGTTTCGACGAAACCCGTGGCTTCAAGTTCATCTCCTATGCTGTTTGGTGGATCCGCCAGAGTATTCTTCAAGCCTTAGCAGAGCAATCTCGAATTGTGCGTCTTCCCTTGAACAAGATTGGCTCCATCAATAAGATTAACAAGGCCTATGCCTCCTTAGAACAGGCCCACGAACGTCCACCTAGTGCCGAAGAAATCGCCACAAAACTGGAAATGAGCGAAATGGACGTCAAAGAGTCTATGCGCAATAGTGGCCGCCACGTATCGATGGATGCTCCTTTGGTAGAAGGTGAAGACAGCAATTTGTACGATGTCTTGAACTCGGACGATTCGCCCAACCCGGATGACGCATTGATGGTGGATTCACTCCGCACGGAAATCGAGCGCTCCCTGGCGACCTTGACTCCACGCGAAGGTGACGTCATCCGATTGTACTTCGGTCTAAACGGACAGCATCCACTGACCTTGGAAGAAATTGGTGAGAAGTTTGACTTGACTCGGGAACGCGTTCGCCAAATCAAGGAAAAGGCCATTCGGCGTTTGAAGCATACTTCTCGAAGCAAAATCCTTAAAACCTATCTCGGTTGATGTATTTTTGAGCCTATGGCTCTAAGATCCCTCCTCACTCTTACAGCCACCCTGCTTATAGCAGCGGTGGCTTTTTCTTGTTCCCCCCACAATCAAGCGCTCAAGCGTAGTAAAAAACTGGCGTCGGCCGGTCTCACCTATGAGGCCACGGTCATGTCCCTCGAGGCACTCGAGCGGAAGCCTGGCCATCAAAAAGCTATGATTCAGGTCAAGACCTATGGTGAGAAAGAAATCAAAGCGCAGCTACGTGAATTTGAAAAACTCGCTGAGGCCGGACAAACCGTGAGCGCTTTGGATGCCTTTGTCCGTGCACGCGACCTTGAGGATCGGGCCAATGCAGCGGGGGTTTTGCTTTCTGGTACCTCGGTTCATATTTCGGAGTACAATGGCCTCAAACAGAACTTTGTCAAAGACCTGGTGCAACAGGGCATGGCTGCCATGGAAGGCGATGATTTTACAGGGGCCGAGCGATTGTATGGCCGTGCTTTAAAGTACAGTCCCGAAAATGCCCAAATCCAAGAAGCTTGGCGCTCTGCAGTTTCGGAACCTATGCACCGAGAGGCGCACCGCATGTACGCCAACCAGAAATACCGGGCGGCATTCTACACCTGGGCAGATATGGAAGAGCGGACGGGTCAATCCTATCTCGACAGCCGACAGTACCAGGACTCAGCGGTGTTCCATGGCATGGTGACGGTGGGCATCCGAGACATTTTGGCACCCACCCGTCAAGAATTGAATTTGAGCCAAAGCATGCGGGCAGATTTGATTAATAATTTGGTTCGAACCGACGACCCATTCATTGATTGGATTGACTGGAATGATCAGACGCGTTACCAATCCAACGAGCAACCTGACTATCTCTTGGAAATGGAAATGACGGACTGGACTGAAGTCCCCGGGACCATGTCGCGTTACGAGCGTCAAGGCTACCGCAAAGAAATCGTGGACAAGAAAAATCCGGACACGGGTGTCGTGACTAAAGAAACGGTCTACCATAAAGTGGTTTATTTCGATGTGGACTACCGCGTCTTCATTCATGGCGCACTTAAGTTCACCTTGGTGGACCCGTTAAAGCGTTCCATCTTGACCTCACGTGAGGTGGAAGAACAGAGCGAGCGCATTATTGCATCCGCAGAATACAGTGGCGATCCGGCCAATCTCTACCCAGGTCAATGGTCGAATATTTCGGAAGCCAAGACGACAGACCAAGTGCAGTATGGCCAAAAAGGAAGGCTCGATAGCCGATTCCGCACTACGTACAACCCTCGCGTCGTTCAAGACATGCGCGAAACGGTCAAAAACAGCTTGGTCAAGAAAGCCAGCGTCACCTTGATCGAGACGCTCAACTCCCCGCTTTTCCTGCAATAAGCCTTCGCAAGGCAGAGAGCCCAAATGCCTACCTTTGCTCCTGCATTCAACTGCATGGGGCTGACCGGTATTGACAGCAAGATGAAGGGGTTTGTAAGCATGCCGAGCTATTCGATTGATGCTCGTTAATTCAATATCGGAATCTATAATTGGCGAGTCTAACTACGCTCTTGCCGCTTAATCATCCGATAGGAGACTAAGCTAATTCCGCACTAGGTGCGGAAGCGGGACATCCCTCAAAATCCCCGTCCTACGGAGTTTGATCAAGGGGTGCTGAAAAGGTGGGAATAGGAGGTCCTGAGCTGCGGGGGGCCTTTGAAAATTTAGCAGATAGGCTTGTGGTGGGGTGTTTGTTCTCAGCCATAGGATGAAAATCAATGACAAAATAAGCATGTAGAAAGCATATCGTTTCCTTGTCTGGACGCGGGTTCGATTCCCGCCAGCTCCACATGGTGGTTCCACCTCCGATTAGCCAGCGAACGAGGTTCGCTGGCTTTTTCATTCAAATCCACCACCGGTCTCAAACAACAAACGAACTACGCAACAAACGCGAGCAGCCCTAAGGCCACTGCACCTGCTGGCCTGTGAACGCCGCCCATTCGGCGAGGAGCTGCAGGTGGGCAGCCACGGCCTGATTGCGATTGATCAGCGCATCGAGGTATGCAAGTTCACGTTGATTCTTCATAAAAACCGAAGAATAGCCAAGGGCAAAGGATTGCTCCTCGAGTTCCCAGAGCTCACGGTAGGTGGCTGCTTGGGTATACATGGTTTGCACGTTAGCCAGGCTGGTGGGCCATTGTTGGGACCATTGTACCTCACGATTTAAGGCTTCTTGATCAAAGAAGTCTTGGCCAAGGGTCATTTCCTGGAGGTATAGGGATGCAAGTTGGCGTTCAGATCGATTTTTACGGTTGAAGCCAGGGATATCCCAAGCCACTTTCCACGAGGACCCATATGGATTGAAGGAATCGGCATACTGCCAACCGATCACATTGACGTTCGGGGCGTTCCAGCGCTGCATCTGCTCAAATCGTAGCTGCGTCCTCGCTTGATTTTGTTTAGCTTCCCAAAGTTGGCGTTTGGGCGCTTGCTCTAGCGCAGGATTCCCTCGTAAACCCACAAATTGGTAAAAGGGGTCTTCAAATGCGAGGGCCTGCCACTGGCGACCAGCGCCCTCCGGGCCCAAAAAGCTTTGAAGCACCTGTAAAGCCGCTTGTTCGCTTTGCAACGCTTGTAGAAATTGGCTTTGGCGCATGACCTTGTAGGCAAAGAGCTCAAGGGTGTCTTTTCGGGCGGAGGCACCCAAAGAATAGGAGGCGCGAATCTGCGCCAATTGGGCCTCCAGGCGCGCCAGGGAAGCAGTGTAGACCTCTCGTTCACGACGTGCCACGCTCCAAGCAACGAAGCGCTGAAGCGCTTCCTTGGCTACTTCTTGTTCGATCACGTACAATTCTGCTTTGGCGACAGCCACCTCGCGTTGCGCCACGTTCACTTTTTGCTGAGATTCTGAATACCAAAGTTGTGGACCCACAGGAACGGATAGGCCTAGACCCGCTAATCCACTGAGTGGGAGCCTTGACTCTGGGTTTAACCAAGGGCCGCTGCCCCATTGACCCGTCGCATTTAGCGCCATGCCGCCTACCAAAGGAAGACGGACCTCTGCCTCTTGGTAGCGGTATCCTGTTCCCGCACCCGCGGCCTTTCCGCGATCAAGCAAAGACAACTGGGGATCAAAGGCAGCTCGTGCGCCTAAAAGGTTGGCTTCCGCCTGGTATACGTGCAAATTGGCCTGTTGAAACGCCCAGGCTTTTTCCACTGCGAAGGAAATGTATTCATTAAGGCCCTGAGCAGTGATCGATAGAGTAGCCAACAGATAGACTAGACAGAAGACAAATCTCCTCATTTCGCCTCTAGATTTAAGCGGTTCGCCGGAAATCCATTGAGCTGACGCCATAGCTCAAACCACAGGGGAACCTCCCCCAAGAGCAGCGTGACATGGGTGTTTGTGCCGGCATTGAGTCCTGCCGGCCAATTCTCAGCGGGTTCAAGAACGATCGAGAAGTTCTCTTGATCTGGCCCCACAGCTGTGCTCACAAAGCGGACTTGGGCTTTAAACATGCCGACACTGTGCTCGGGCCAGCCGGGAATAGGCAGCATGGGATAGCCATCAAAAGCGAGCATGGCGCCTTGATCTGAGGCAAGTAATGGAATGTCGTTGGGATTGCATTGCGCCAAGACGATAAGTTTATAGTAGGCCGGGACCAACGTCAAGATTTTCTCTTCCTTCTTGATCAGTGAACCAGGTGCCTTTTTGCTCAGTTCCATCACCACCCCATCTCGGGGGGAAATAACATAGCGGTTAGAAATACGTCGGGCTATTTGATTGGTTCTAGAACGGGCTTGCGTGGCAGATTCTATCGAACCAGCCTCCGCTGCACGCGCTTCCGCGACGGAAGATTCCAACTTGGCCATTTTTTCTGCCAGCTCCATTTTTTTTGCCACATACTCCGATTGACTCGCTTCGTACTTCTGGCGTTGGCCTTGGGACTGAGCGCGTACCTTTTGCCAATTCATTGCCTGCCCTTCCCACACTTGGCGAGAAATAATTCCAATCGCAAGGAGGCTATCTGCTCGATATTTTTGGTCCAAGGCCACATATTCAGCCGCCCGGTATGCCACCCAATCCGTGCTATCCACACGCACTTTCTGACGGGCCACACGAAGCTGAGGAGCAAGGCCCCGACGCGCTTGCTCTAGCTGAGCCAGTAAAGCAGCAGTCTTGCCCTGGTACGCCAAGTTAGCGTCTTCCTTTGCGCGTTGACTCGTTTCCAAGTTATCCAACAGCGATGGGTCCAAATACTCCGCACTAATCTCCTCCAACAAGAGCAAGGTGTCTCCCGAGCGAACTTCTTGACCTTCGCGGACATACCACGTGGTGAGACGACCGTTTTCAGCGGCATAAAGTTCGGAGGGTCGATCCATGGGGTCATCCATGGTTACTACACCGTTCATGGACACCGTCTGCGTCCAAGGCAGGAATAAACTTGCGAGGAAAACCAAGGCTAAAAAAGCCATCCAGCGCCACGGGGCTTTCTTATCGCTCGGCGGGTGGGTCTCGTTAAAGTTTTGAATCCAGGCCTCTCCTTCAAACGGTTGGGTGTCTGCCGGATTGTATGGACTGATATCCACCCCGTCGTGTGAGAAGGTACTATCTAGCTTGGTCAATGCGGTAAGTACATCAAAGATGGAATCTACCCCAGCTACCAATTTCTCCAGATTGGCCAGGATAGTTAAGAATACAATTTCAATAGCTACAAACTGCCCGATGGAGACTGTTTGATCGATGACTAGCCAGCCACCAACAGCTAACAAAGCCGCTGTGAAAGCGACTCGCGCTCCTCCTAAAACGGCATGCATACGCCAGAGCACACGGAAGTGCTTGCGACGCGCTTGCAAATAATCGCTAACGTAGCTTGCCATGCCACCCTTCTCTTCCCCTTCTGCTCTTTTCAAGCGTTCAGTCAAAGCAAATTTGGCCTTGCTCTCCTCCATGCTCCAAAGGAAACCGCGAGCAAGACTCCAGCGTATCATCAGAATAGCAATGCCAAGAATGAGCAGAGAGGCACCCACAAATGTGAAATCGTAAAAGAAGAGCAGAAGGAATCCGAAGAGGAGCTGCAAAACAGCCGTCGAAACATCGAGGAGAAGTTTAGGGAGCTCCTTTTGAAGCGTTACAGCATCAAAAAAGCGATGAGATGGCTCCAGTGCTTCGGTGGGCAAACCCAACTCCGTGGCTCGTTCGAAGAAATAGGCCGTACGGACAAAAAGGCGTTGCTGAAACCATTCCGATAGGCGCATTTGGACCAATCCGAAAAGTATCATAAGCCCCGAAAAGATCAAGACAAGCGCAAAAAGAACCCACCAGGAAGTGGACAAACGCCCGCCCATAAGTTGCCCGATCAAGGCCTGAAATCCCAAAGGCAAAACCAAACTAAAGGCACCGCGCAAGGTGGCAAATGCCAAAATGAGAAGCACAGTGGGCCGATCGTTGCGGATCACACTCCATAGTCGATGCCAAGCGGGACGAATTTCTTTCATGACTTTCGGTTTAGCAATTCTCATGCCATGTTAGACGTAACTAAATATTTCAATTATGAGAGCTGCCTGTAACAGGAACATTGGCAGAATAGAAGGATTATGTTGACCTACCTTTGGGACATGACCCTCCCCCAATTCATCATCATCTCCTTGATTTTGAGGCCAGTCACCCTTTGGGCTTCCCCATCCGACTGGCAAGCATTGGACTCTATTCCTGAATCGCATCTTGAGCTCGAAGTCGCAATGATCGAAGAAGTCATGGTCGAGGCCACCCGCACCAACCGAAGTATCGCCAATGTGCCAACACGTACTGAAGTTCTTACGGAAGAAATCGATGAGGCGGCCTCCATGGAGCCGAGCCGAATTGCACACTTAATTACCCATAGCACGGGCATCCAGGTTCAGACCACGTCAGCGACATCCAATGGGGCGGTGGTGCGGATTCAAGGTCTCAATGGTCGATACACCCAAATGCTGAAAGACGGCTTCCCGATGTATGGGGGCTTTTCAGGCAGCTTGGACGTCATGCAAATCCCACCGCTGGACCTCAGACAGGTAGAATACATCAAGGGATCGGCCTCTACGCTCTATGGTGGCGGGGCCATTGGAGGACTCATCAACCTTTTGACCAAGAAACCCACGAACGAGCAATTGCTTCACCTTAACCGATCCAATATCGGAGCGCAAGACGTAAACCTATTCTTGTCTCGTCGCCAGGGAAAAGTAGGGTATACGGCGCTCATCTCACGCCATATCCACAGCCCCTATGATGCCGATGGGGATTCGTTCACGGATGTTCCCTCCATTCGTAAATGGGCCGTTAATCCAAAAATTTTCTTCTATCCAAACGCGCAAACGGAAATGTGGCTAGGCGTACAATTTCAGGTCGAAGACCGTGTTGGCGGGGATCTCACCCTCCTACAAGGTGAAACCCCTTCCTTCGAACACTTTTATCTGGACGATCAGAATAGCCAACGCGTCAGTACCCAGGCACTTTGGCGAAGAACCCTGGCCTCAGGTGCGATCATCACCGCTAAAAACGCTTTGAATCAATTTAACCGGGAGCTGCGCATTCGTCCCTCTTTTGAACGTCCGAACCTTTATTTCGCTGGGCGTCAGCGCAACAGTTACACGGAAGTGAATTATGCCCAATCCACGGACGAGGCAAGCTTAAATCTGGGGCTCAACATCGTGACCGATCAATTTGAGGAATCACTCATGGTCGCCAACCCATTTTTACGCAACCAACAGTGTCAAACCTTGGGCTCCTATGTCAATCACTTGGTGGATTTAGGCAGTGCATGGAGTCTTGAAAGTGGACTCCGCCTTGATTATGCCCATGCGGCGTCTAAGCTCTCTGCAAGCAATGGTGAGTGGTTTGTCCTTCCCCGCTTTAACGCGCTCTACCGCGCTTCTCGCCACGTTACTTACCGCCTTGGCGGCGGATTTGGCTACCGCATGCCGACGCTCTTCAATGAGGAAGCCGAACCACTGGGCTATGCAGGTATTCAAGCGATCGATTTTGCAAACTTGCGTGCCGAACGCAGCTACGGGGGAAATTTTGACGTTAAATACACAGCTCCTTTGCCCGCTGTTTCCGGTCTATTGACCCTCAATCAGATGTTTTTTTACAATTTGATTGATCATGCCATTCAACTCGCGACGAGCAGTGACAGTACCTGGATATATCGCCAAAATGGAATGCGCATCCTCAGTCGAGGGTTTGAAACGCAACTCAAATTGACCGCCTACCGTTTTACCTGCTTCATCGGCTACACCTATACAGACGCATTCACGCTGGGCTCAGAGAAACAGGCGGCCACCTTGACACCCAAGCACAGTATTAAAGGCGATCTTCTGTATGTAGTTGATGGAAAATGGCGCATCGGCTGGGACTATGAATACAAATCTGCCCAATTACTCAGCACCAATTGGATTACCCCCGAGCTCTTCTCCACCGGCATCGTCGTGGAGCGCAGCTTTGGTCCCCTCGTCATTTTCTTGAATGCTGAGAATTTTACGGACGTGCGCCAAACGCGCTTTGGGTCGCTGGTCTCAGCCCCCTACCAAACGCCTCAATTCACCGAAATTTGGGCTCCTCTTGATGGATACTTCTTTAATGCCGGAATCAAGTACCGGTTTTAAACTTCTCTCAGGCCCACGCGTTTAATGGGTATGATTTCGACATTACCCCCCGAATCCATCGACCGCATCATCGAAATGGCCTGGGAGGACCGTACCCCTTTTGAGGCGATTGAATTTCAGTTTGGGTTGAAGGAAAATGAAGTCCGCGTCCTGATGCGTCAAGAAATGAAGCCTAGCTCCTTTCGTATGTGGCGGGAGCGCGTCACCGGTCGAAAAACCAAGCACGCCGCGAAACGCCCCGAGAACATGACGCGGTTTAAGAGTAAAAATCAGAAAGGCTAGTTTTCCTTTTTCGCGAACGTCTCTGTGCGGACTTCTTTCATCTGTGCTCGATTAGAGCTTAGACTGAATGGATTGCCACACTGCTCGGTCCAGATTTAAGGGATAGTTTCCACCTAAGTACTCCAGCCATTGTTCTTCCAGGGCTTTCTGAAGGTCTGTAATCACTTGACCGCGGCATTCACTCAAAGCCTTTGGACCGGAAGGGGTGAATTCCTCGATGACCACCACGGCAAAGTTTCCTTCAAAAGACCGTGGGCCGGTAACTTTTTCACCGGTTTCACCCGAGCCCACTAGCAAGGATTGTTTGTCATTGAGATTCGTCGCCCCCGCTTCGAGACGGCTATAGTCTTGTGCCGATATGGCGAGTGGATCTTTGGAATTCAGCACGCGCATCACCTTTTCTGCAGGCACTCCACGGCGAAGCTGATCGGCGGCTTTCTTGGCCACTTTCTCGTTGCTCGTGGTGAATACGGAACCACTGTAGCGATTATTCCACTGATACTGGTTTTGGAAAGCCGCATAGAAATTCGCC
Organism: Schleiferiaceae bacterium; assembly: GCA_029254375.1. GTDB lineage: Bacteria > Bacteroidota > Bacteroidia > Flavobacteriales > Schleiferiaceae > TMED14. Next base: position 69,509 of record JAQWXR010000050.1, read on the forward strand.
AATTGTGCACTGTCTTGAGAGGCGGCATCCCAAACTTTTTCGCGCGTTAAATCAAAGACCAAGATGCCCTCACGATATTCTTGAGCCAGGAAGCGAAAGTTTGTATTTTCAAGTGGAAGGCGGTATTCCGCTTCATTAATCAAAGCCGCATCAATCATAGGTTGAAGCACTGCATAGGATTGGGCTGCTGTCACTTTGGTCACTTTATCGAAGGGCTCATTCATTGAAGTAAGGCGACGTGTCTCCGCATCGATGGCGCGCGCAGCAAATTCACTTTGGCCAATCGTTCTGGTCGGATCATAGTCCCCTTGGAGGCTCATGTAGGTTACAACTGGCTTGCTTAACTTCATGGTATTCTTCCCTTTCTCTAAGGCCTTCATAACCTGATTTAAGGCCTCTTCATCAACACGGACTTCATACTTCACGCGAAGACCATCCAAGAAGGCTTGACGTGAAGCATTGGAGCGCTCATCGCGGCGAATTTTGCCGGCAAGTTCCCCCTGAATGCGATCGAATTCAGGAATCTCCTCACGGGATACTCGTTTGACAATATGCCAGCCCAATTTGGTCTGGAAAGGAGCCGAAAAATCACCATCTGTCGCTAGGCCAAAAGCCGCGTCTTCAAATTCAGGGAGCATTTGATTTAAGCCAAATGGAGGTAATTGACCGCCACGTGAAAGTGAATTCTGATCTTGGGAGTGCTTCCGGGCCAAGGCATTGAAATCTTCTCCGCCCTGCAAGCTCACATAAAGATCTTGTATTTTCTTCGCAGCTTCAGGATTTGGTCGCTCTTCGCTATCCAAAATCAGAATATGCGCAGCCGTCATGCGGTAACGCGCAGGGCGCTTGTCTAAAACTTTAATGAGGTGATAGCCAAATTGACTCCGAACGGGCCCTACAACTTTTTCGATTTCCGCATTATAGCTCGCATTTTCAAACGGATATACCATGCTGAAGACGTTGAAGTAACCCAAGTCCCCCCCGTTTACCGCGCTGTAGCTATCCGAGGATTGCTGACGAGCAATGGTTTCAAAGGATTCGCCACGGTTTAGGCGATCGCGAATAGCCATAATTTGCTTGTATACTTTGGCAGTGTCTTCTGGCAAGGCATTCTCAGGCAAGTCCAGCATGATGTGCGCGGCTCGAACGTCTAAAGCCATGCGTTCGTATGCTTCTTTTACGATCTCATCATCCACCGACTTGTCCGTCAAGTAGGGCTTTAGAAGCTGTCGGTAATAGGTATTGTATTCCGTCAAGAATCCAGGAATAGTGTCACGACCTAAAAACTCGGCTTCAGCCACTTTGCGCTTGAACGCGATGTATAAGCCTAAGTACTCTTCGGAGGTCTTGGGATCGATTTGATTTCCGATGTCCTTATTCTTTCCATAGACATATAGGAATTCATCCACGGAAACTGCTTTATCTCCAACGGTGAATAAGGTCTGCGCGGATAATTTAGCCACCAAGGCCAAGAGGATGAAAGTAAAGAGCGTCTTTTTCATGGTAAGTTGTAAAACGATTCTATGCGACTAAATTTTTTGGACTCCCAAATGTACAGTCTCGAGCGGGCTTGACCATGGCTTGAAACGCCTAATACAGCCAACGCCCACGGTAGGAATCATAGATGTTTATACCCATTTTCCATTCATAGCCGCTATTAATCGCTCGACCCGGCGTGAAAACGCGATATATGCCCCACTTCATCAACTGCTTATTGATTCGGAAAACATGCTCCAGCCCGATAAATGTCTCAACGTGCTTCAAGTCCAAAGATGGGATAAGGATCGCACTACCGCCCACGGCCGTTTCCAGATTCAAACGGTTCAAGAGCGGAATTCGTTCGAGCAAAGCTCCTTGAAAATGATGTATCGCATACAGTTCGAGGTAGGCCCGTGCAGTATGATAGGTCGAATCCAGGGCTTGAAAGCTAGCGGTTGGCGAAGAAAACAATAGCTGGTCCGATCCCCGGAAATATTTGTGTTCAATGAAACGTATGCTATCCAGGTCGGAACCGAAGAAACTGCCCGCCCCAGCAGACCATTCACTGTAGCCCAGGCGCGGCCATTGAATGAAGTCGCGGGTTTCAATCCGAAGCTGGTGGTAATTTACGTCGGACCCAAATAGCCCCGGGATACCCCAACGGTAATCAATTTCGATATCTGGATAATCACTACCCAAGACAAATTTCCGGTTTCGCTTAAAAATATAGCGCTGGAAGGGGCGAATTAAAACCTGTACCCCAGCAATTGCAACGGTGTACCTTGGAAAATCCTTGGGCGCATTCAAACTGCCGAAGAGGCCATCCGACCAAGAATCCATGGCTAAATCCGCAATGGATGAACGCTCCGAAAAGTCCAAACTTGTCCGTACATAGACCCCGTTGAACCATTCCATTCGTTGCGCCAGAGTGAAATAACGCCGACGCGCATAGTTGCCCCGCGCAAAAGTGCCCATGATCGACTCATAGGTGTTGACCATCATATAGTCGTCCCCAAAGGCCCATTCCACATCGCCAAATCGGCGTGGATCGTAGCGGTAATTCAGGGAGACTTCTCCCTTCAGGTCCCGATTCGCGAAGCCATAGTTCACATAACCGTCTAGGCTTAGCCGCTGGTCGTTGTCAAATATTTTGGTGACACTTCCACCTAGATTATGTCGGTATCCCCCTATCCCAAAGGGTCGAAACTGGGCAATGAGGGGGTCGAGATAAAGGCTAATTCCTTTTGTTCGAGAGCGATAGCCCATCCCAGAGAGCAGCGGCTTATACCATTTGAGGCTGTTATACTCCCTATCCACACTATCGATGTAGGTATCGCTATCGTAGTAGAGCGCCAAACTGTCTTGGTAGGCGACGTGAGCGACTTCCTCTGCCGCCAGAACTTGAGGGCGAATCTGTTCCCACTTGCTGTTGCTTTGATCAAAGGCATCCGACGCATAGCTGCGCACCGCAAGGCCCATTTGGCGTTGGCTTAAATTGGCATTGAGTTTAAAATCGCTATGCTGAACCCATACGGTCCCGGTATCACCGTGATCCTTCCAGTAGAATTGGCGTTGCGATACAATGTTTGCGAAAGGTGGCGTCCACGTCTCCCATTGCTGGTAGGTCTGTTCAACCCGGAGTTCCTCGAATCGTGTGAGCGCAGCTCCATCCAAAACCATGACGGACTTTAAAATGTGCCAATCGGATTCTTGGATCCAGAACTGGCCATCCATTAGCTTTCCTGAACGCGATTCAAAGGATATGACATAGACTTTGTTCCCGACTTGATCCTCGGAAATTATATCTACGAGATCAAAACGATAGTTGATCCCTGCATCCGAGGCTATTGGACTCGGAATAGCTTGGGCAAGAACTTTAGGCACATAGATGGTTGGCGCATAAATCTCAAAATCACCATCTTCTAATCCTTCAAAAAAATGCTGTCCCATATCGGGAGGCCTTTGCACATCCATAAAATCTCTGCGGCCCGAAAAGCTCCCTTCAATCTCCACACTATTTCCAAAATCCCCGGGGCCACGAGTCAAGTGCTGGTCGGCCGCTACCACGAATTCCCTATACGACCCGGGGCGCACGCGCTGTGAGTAACTCAAAAATTCAAACAATTCACTCCGTCCCCCTTGAACGTAGCTGCTTTTGGCATAGGTGCTGCACTGAAGCGTCTTGGTTTGCTCCATTTGCAGGTTCCTTTGTGCCATAACCTTTTGCACCACCTGCCAGGCGACATTTTGGGCCTTCCCAACGACGAGGGCCGTTTCAAGCTCAATGGTCCGTGTATCAGGTTGTGCTAAAAGACCGATCGATAGCGTGGCACACAACGCTAAAAGGGAGAATTTCATACGATTACGAACGCTGCTGGCTACGCACTTCAACACAATCGGCCATGGCCCGAGCGTGCGCCCGGAGCGCATCCATATCCTCATCCACAGGACCGTAGGTCAAGGCAACTCCCATTCGACGGAACGGGCGCGTGGACGGTTTGCCGAAGATTCGAATATCCGAATTAGTCATCGAGAGAGCCTGTTCTATTCCCTGAAAAACGGGGGGAGCGTTGCCGGCATCCTGGGCGAGGATTACTGCCGAAACACCGGCCTGGCGCAAGGGGATGCCCTGGATGGGCAAGCCCAAAAGGGCGCGGGCATGCAAGTCGAATTCGTTCAAATCTTGGGTTTGAGCCAAGGTAACCATCCCCGTATCATGAGGGCGTGGAGAAAGTTCGGAGAAGACCACCCCCTCCGAAGTGATAAAAAATTCAATGCCCCAAATCCCTGCGCCGCCGAGAGCCTCAGTTACCTTGGCGGCCATCTCTTGGGCCTCAGCTAAGTCGCGATCAGATAGTTTGCAGGGCTGCCAAGATTCTTGATAGTCTCCGCGCTCTTGACGGTGCCCAATGGGCGCACAAAAAAGCGTGGGGCCGGCCTTTTGTGTCACAGTGAGTAGGGTTATTTCACTTTGAAAATCAATGAATCCTTCGATGATTACTTCCATCAAATCCCCACGACTGCCCGCCAAGGCATATTGCCAAGCTCTGTGAACATCTTCTGGGCTTTTGAGGACGGATTGACCTTTGCCTGAGGACGACATAAGGGGCTTTACCACACAAGGAAAACCAATTTCAGACACCGCCCATTCAAATTCGCTGAGCGTCGATGCATAGTGGTACGGTGCAGTTCGCAGGCCTAATTCTTTGGCGGCTAAATCTCGTATGAGCTTTCGATTCATAGTAAAATTAGCCGCCTTGGCTGAGGGGACCACATGGAAACCCTCCGCTTCGTAATCATAAAAGCGATCGGTCCGAATACTCTCAACTTCAGGAACCAATATGTCGGGGCGGTGCTTGACAACGGCAGCATCCAGGGCACGGCCGTCGAGCATATTAAACACTTCATAATCATCGGCCACTTGCATGGCCGGGGCGTTTTCGTAGGCGTCGCACGCAATGACATAGGCTCCTAAGCGCTTAAGGGCAATCACGACTTCTTTGCCTAATTCACCAGAACCTAGAAGTAATATTTTTTTCAATAGAAAGACTTTGTTCAAAAAGGAGGTTATCCCACGAAGTTACGCCAATCATGCAGGCTTCACATTTGGCGAAAAGGATTCCGCAGTGTGTAGGGGTTCAGGCGATGGAAGTACCGCGCATAGACTTTTAACAGGGTGCGAACGACGAGACCCTTCGCAAAAAAGACAAACTGATTTTCCACGGGCTGAGCGCCCATCGTGCTTTTTATTTCCGTGGCAGTCCGGCCCATATTCAGTCGAGCTCTTCCCTCCAAAATGGTCAATTCAACCAAGTCCATCATACTCCGCTGGTAAAACTGAGAATGCTGGGCATAACTCGGCTCGAATCCCATATGCATCGCATGAACCGTCTCAGTATCAACAATAGCCGAAATAAATCCGAGCCATTCGCCCTCCTTGCGGTAGCCATATACTCGAAAATCCTTCCCCAAACTGCTTTTGAACGACTTGAGCAGCTCTTCAAGGGACACAGGCAAAGTGACCGTTTTATCCTTTAATGTTTGCCGGAGAAGTTTCGCTGCCCATGGAATCCATTCCTCCGCAGGGACATCACTTAGGTCCACCCGCTCGCAGCCTTCGGCCAGTTTCAAAGCTTTTTTAGCCCGAGTGCGATATTTCGTCGTCATGGCTCCGAGATAGTCTTCAAACGATTGCCAGGAAGAATCTAGCTCTAACACCATAAATGGCTGCGCGGGGATCGTGATGGCGTCGCGAATGCTCTCCATACCCAGAACGTTGGCTATCAATAATTTATATCCTTTTGGCCAAATGGGGATTTGACTTAATCCTTTGGCCGGATCCAATTGAGGAAACAAAAGTCCTGGCATCGCATTGTGCCCCAAGGTTCGAATATGCACCCCGGATAAGAGCGTATTTGTGATACGCAAAACCAATCTGGACACATAGCGCCCGGTAGGCCGTTGAAGGGCCAAATCCGCGTGGAGATAGGAGCGGTTATTCACCCGAATCCACCCTTTACCGCCCGGCAGGGCAGCTTGGATGGCTTCAAATTTAGACGGCGTAAGTTCTAGTGTGAGCATTGATTCTTAAATGGCAAGCATCACCCAGAGCATCCATCCCGCCATAAGGGCCATGAGACTATCCTCTACAACCGTGACAAAACTCATCGGCAGATTAAATACATCCCCTAGGCATGCACATTGAATTTTGCGTTTTTGTAGGTTGCTCTGAATTACGGAAGCTGCTCCCAAGACCATTAGTACGAGCGTGATCGCATTTGTATAGATGGGAAATGCATCCAGTAGGTATGCGAGGCCTAAGGCGAGCTCGACAAAGGGATAGATCCACCCCCAAGCAGGCCAGGCACCGGCAATCCAGTCATACATCTGAAATGAAGCGGCAAAGCCTTTAACGTTTAAAAGCTTGAAGAAGCTAAATACCAGGAAAAATCCAGCCATGAAATGACGCATCCACTCCATCCCATCCCATTGACCCCATTGAATGGCTCCGGTCACCAAAAGGATCATCCCTACAATCAATAGAAGAGGTTTGTAGGTACGATAGAACGATTCTTCCGAGGTGGATGGCGCTTCCGCAGCAGGAATTGCTGTCAACGCTTTGGCTGCTGTGACGGGAGTGAGCACGTAGCCTCCAGCCGAATTCAAGGCCTCTTGCAAAATCTCTATGCTGAGCAAGGAATTCATTTGCAGACTGGCCTGAGGCGACTCAAGTTGCACTTCTGCGGCGACTACTCCCTCTATGGATTCGAACGCTTTTTTCGCCCGAGCTACACAAGCACCACAGGTCATGCCAGAAATCATAAATTCGCGGTTCTCCATGGCACAAAGTTCGCTTAAGTTTCGCCTAGTTCTCGTAACTATTGTCACTCTTGCTTCAATACGTTTGCAAGGGACTACCATCCATGGACCAATAACAGATGTAGAGCCGGACTCTGTGTCATGGTCCGCGCTTGTGCAAGTCTATTCTCCGCTGTTCGGGGAGGACTACCGCGCTGGAGGAAAGTCCCCGGGGGGTTTTGATTGCTCCGGCCTACTCCAATTCACCTTCGGGCAGCTGAATATTAAATTACCGGCGAGTTCCCGGGACTATGCCCATCAAGGCCAAGCAATCCTGCGGGACAGCCTTGTTGTCGGCGACTTCCTCTTATTTTCCGGGCGTTCAGCGCAAGAAATCGGTCATGTTGGACTTTGCGTCGGGCTGAAGGATGGGCAGATTATCATGCTCCACAGCGCGACCCATGGAGGCGTGTTGATCGAAAACTGGGTGGGTCAATCCTACTATGAACGCCGATTCCTCGGTGGACGAAGAATATTTACCTATGTCCCATGAACTTTTGTATCAAGTGTATTCTTTGGCTCTCCTTGAGCATTTGCTTCGCCTGTGAGCCTTCGCTCAAGCCTGCTCCAGAATGTCTCGATCATTCATTGACCCAGTTCAAAACATGGTGCTGTAGCCAAGGCGCGGCCATCGACTCCTATAATTTTCAGGGGCAGACCGTTTATCTTTTCGATCCAGGGCTTTGCGGAGGAGATTTTCCCAATTACGTTCTTGATGGGCAATGTGATACCCTGGGTTTTTTGGGTGGAATCGCTGGATTTACGGAGATAAACGGTCAGCCATTTATGGCCAATGCCCAGTTTCAATATCGCCTCTGGAGCAATTAAACCGAGTTGATTGGCCCTACCTTTGATTCTATGAGAATTGGATTGATTCGCGAAGGAAAAACACCGCCAGACCGCCGGGCTGTGCTGAGCCCCGCGCAATGCGCCGAGCTCATTGCCTCGCAGCCAGGCTTGGAAATTTGCGTAGAGCCTAGCCCAATTCGTTGCTACCCCGATTCAGACTACCAGCAGGCGGGCTGCTATTTGGAGTCTGACCTTTCTAGCTGTGATGTCATTCTTGGCGTCAAAGAGGTACCTATCGCTCAACTGCAAAAGAATGCCACGCATTTTTTCTTTTCTCATACCTATAAGGAACAGCCCTATAACCGCAGTTTGCTCAAAGCTTGCCTGCAAAAGCAGGTCCGCCTCATCGATTGGGAGCTGATCAAGCTTCACGGACAACGACTCATTGGTTTTGGTCAATATGCTGGACTTGTCGGAGCGTATGAAGCATTACGGGGTTACATTCAGATGAAACATCTTCAGAGCCTTCCTTCAGCCGTTGAATTAGCCTGGGTTGCCGATCTAAAGGCCCAACTCCATGCCCACCCCAAAGGAAACTGGAAAGTCCTTTTAACCGGTCGTGGGCGCGTGGGTAACGGGGCGAGAGAAATGCTTTTAGCCGGCGGTTTCAACGAAGTGGAGCCGCTCGATTTTTTGAACACCTCAGCCATGGATGGTCCAATTTTCACCATCCTCAATACGGAAAACTATGTCAAGCGCTCGGATGGTGGAGCTTTCGAAAAATCCAGATTTTACAGCCATCCGGAAGAATTCACTCAGGCATTCTTTCCGTATGCCTGTGCTGCAGATATTTACCTTCCTTGCCATTATTGGAAAGAAGGTAGTCCCCATTTTTTCAGCCGAGAAGATGCCCAACATTCCGATTTTTCCATAGAATTTATCGGAGATATTAGCTGTGACATCGCCGGACCCATCCCCTCAACGCTGAGGCCCAGCACCATGGCAGATCCATTTTACGCATGGGATGCACATAGCGGAAAGGAAGTAGCCCTAGGGCAGCCTGGAAGTATTGGCGTCCTCGCCGTGGACAACCTTCCAAGTGCCGTCCCAGGAGATGCCACCACGGGCTTTGGTGAGCAATTTATCCAGCATGTGTTTCCTGCGCTTTTGAACCGCGACAAGGATGGTATTTTGGCCCACGCTACCGAATGCCAAGAAGGACGCTTAAGTCCAACATTTGCTAAACTGGATAGCTATGTAAATGGTATGGATTTCCCAATTTGGGATTCCATTCAATGGGAAATGGCCATGGATGCAGGCCTGACCGAAGCACACCTCGCACTTCAGGCCTTGGAATCATCTACCGGCCCAGCCACTTTTGAAAATGTCATTGTTGCCCTAGAGGAACTAAGCCATTCCTTGGACCGTGTGGCAGAGCGCTTGTTTAATTACAATTCAGCCTGCACGAACTCAGAGATTCAAGCCTTGACGAAGGTCTACGCGCCACAACTCACTGCCCTCAGCAATGACATTCGCATGAATCCAAAAGTCTTCGCCAAGGTGCAAACGGTTTATGAAACTACGAGCGGTCTTGACCCAGCCTCACAGATGCTCTTGGAGAAAACGTTCAAAGGCTTTGCCCGAAATGGGGCCTTGCTCGATGCGGATGGCCAAGCCAAATTGCGCAATCTCGATGAACGACTGAGTCAATTGGGATTAGAATTCTCTGAGCATATTCTGGCGGACACTGAAGGATGGCATTTACCAATTTTGGAGGCAGATTTGGCCGGTCTACCCGAGTCTATTTCTCAAATGGCGGCGCAAGCAGCCAAAAGTAGAGACCTGAGTGGCTGGCTTCTCACACTGGATGCCCCGCTATATATGGGGTTCATGACCTATTCTGAAAACCGGTCCTTGCGCAAAACCCTCTGGCAAGCCTATGGTCAGCGGGCTGCCCGAGGGGACGCTAACGACAATCAAGAACATGTTCTCAAAATTGCCAATCTTCGACGGGAACGAGCACAATTGCTCGGCTATTCAAGCCATGCCCATTTTGTTTTAGAAGAGCGCATGGCCGGACAACCCGAGACTGTTCTGGTCTTTTTAAATGATATGCTCGCCAAATCCAAGCCCTATGCTGAGAAGGAAATGCAAGATCTTCGTGACTTTGCTTTGACTCATTGCCAACTCCAAACGATGGAGCGTTGGGATGCCGCCTACGTGAGCGAAAAGTTCAAGAAAGCCTCTTTGGAGTTTGACGACGAGATGACGAAGGTCTATTTCCCCTTGCCTCGCGTTCAAGCCTGGGCTTTTGACGTGGCGAAACGCCTCTATGGCTTAGACTTCCAATCTTCCCAAGCGACCAGCTACCACCCAGATAATCAAGTATTTGATGTGCGTGATCAGGATGGCCACTGGGTGGCCCATCTACATGCTGATTGGCATCCCCGAAAAGGAAAGCGAAACGGCGCCTGGATGACTTCTTATCGATCTGCCCGAGTCTGTCAAGGCTTGCGCGATTATCCGATTATCTCCATGGTAGGAAATTTTAGTCCAGCCGTGGGAGATCAACCTGCCTTGCTCACTTTTAATGAAGTGCTAACCTTATTCCATGAATTTGGCCACGCCCTTCATGGCATGTTGGGATTTGGACGCTACGCCAGTCTGACAGGCACCTCGGTGCGCTGGGACTTTGTTGAGCTCCCCTCCCAGTTCATGGAAAACTGGTGCTATCAAGCCAAAGAGTTAGCCCAATGGGCGCGGCATTACCAAACAGGGGAAGCGATGCCTTCAGACATTCTAGATCGCATCCAAGCCAGTCAGAGTTTTCTTGAAGGTATGGCCACTGTTCGACAACTTGGTTTTGGACTATTGGACATGGCTTGGCACCACCGAGTCGAGGCGATTACGCAAGGGGATGTGCTCGAGAAAGATGCCCTATCTGCCGTGGAACTCTGGCCGCAAACTCACGAGAATTTGATGTCTCCTGCCTTTTCACACATTTTTGCAGGAGGCTATTCGGCAGGATACTACTCCTATAAGTGGGCGGAAGTGCTTGATGCCGATGCCTTTGAGCGCTTTCAAGAAGAGGACGGCCAGGAAACCCAGGTAGCATCTGACTTTAAAGCCTTGCTCTCCGCAGGCGGGAGTATCGACCCAATGGAACTTTACACACGATTCCGTGGACGCCAACCTCGTCCTGAGGCCCTTCTCAAACGTGCCGGACTCCATGGCTGAAATTCGCGCTAAAAAATCCCTTGGCCAGCACTTTTTGCGCGACCTCAGCGCTGCCGAACGCATGGCAGACCAGCTATCCTTGATGGGATACGAAAGAGTATTGGAAGTGGGGCCAGGAACCGGAGTTCTCACGCAATATTTGGCAAAAAAAGAAATTGAATTGCACGCCATTGAGCTCGATCGGGAAAGCATCCCAGTGCTTCAGAGCAAATTCCCTGCCCTCAGCGCTCGACTTTACCACGCAGATCTACTTCGATGGACTCTCCCCGAAGGTTTGGCTGATGCTCCCTTCGCATTAATTGGAAACTACCCCTACAATATATCTACGCAGATTGTCTTTTGGATGATTGATCGACGCGATCAAATCCCAGAAATGATTGGTATGTTCCAAAAAGAAGTCGCCCAGCGCCTCGCTGCAGGCCCTGGCAGCAAGATTTATGGCATTACTTCGGTACTCACCCAAGCCTATTATGAGGTAGACTATTTATTCACCTTGGACGAGGGAGCATTTGATCCGCCCCCTAAGGTGAAATCCGGCGTGATTCATTGCGTTCGAAAGGCTGAAATGCCGGAGGTGAATCCCAAGTACCTATCCCTTGTCGTCAAGACAGCATTCAACCAAAGGAGAAAAACCCTTCGAAACGCGTTGAAATCCCTTAATTTTGCGGAGACAGGACCGATGGAGTCGCTAGCTCAGCGCCGCGCTGAACAACTAGATGTGCATGAATTCATCGCCCTGGCACAAAGTATGACCCATGGCGTTCCAAATCACCCCGGACTACATCAAGGCCCTGCGCCAACACCTGGAGGATAAAAACTTCGCCGGGCTAGAAAGCCTATTACTCGATTTACACGCGGCAGACGTCGCAGAAATTGCACAGAGCCTCGACGCCGACCAGGCGTTTGAACTGATGCAAACCCTTGGCTCAGAGCGTTTTTCTGATGTCATCGTTTATTTTGACGAGGACCGCCGAGGAGAAATTTTAGAAAACTTTACCGGAAAGCAAATTGCGCAGGTCGTCGTGGATAACATGGATACTGACGATGCGGCGGATTTGATTTCGGAGTTGCCGGAAGCCAAAAAACGCGAAGTTCTATCCAACCTCGAGGATCTGGACCTCGCCAAGGATTTGGCTGATCTTCTCACCCATGCAGAAGGGACTGCAGGGGCCTTAATGGCCACTGAATTGGTTAAGGTCAATGAAAATTGGACGGTACTTCGTTGTGTCCGTGAAATGCGACGCCAAGCCGAAGATGTCGATGTGGTGCATGCCGTCTATGTGGTGGATGACCACGACGTGCTCCTTGGCTCCCTTTCTCTCAAGAAACTCTTGACCACCAGCACACGCACCCCGATCTCCGAAGTGTTTGAGCGCAAAGCGCGCTCCGTAACCTCGACTACCGAAGACCAAGAGGTGGCGCGGATCATGAAGAAATATGACCTCTTCGTCATTCCGGTCGTTGACGAATTAGGAAGACTTTTAGGCCGTATTACCCTGGATGACGTGGTCGATGTCATTCAAGAAGAAGCTGACAGCAATTACCAGTTGATGTCCGGTCTTTCGGATGAAGTAACCAACACCGATGGACTTTTTGAGACAACCCGTGCGCGACTTCCGTGGCTGCTGGTAGGGCTTCTCGGAGGGGTTCTCACATCGACGGTCATCGCGGGCAATGAGAGTCAATTGATTCTCATTCCGCAAATCGCTTTCTTCATGCCTTTGATTGCCGCCATGGGCGGAAATGTGGGGGTACAATCCTCGGCGATTGTGGTTCAGGCCATTGCAAATTCTACCTTGCAGAAAAATCTTTGGACCCGACTGAGCCGTGAATTAGGGGTGGGCATCTTCAACGGTTTAATCTGTTCCCTTGTGATTGTACTTTATAGCTGGGGGATGGGGCACGGATTGCTCTTCGCCGCTGCTGTAGGAAGTTCCCTTTTGGCGGTCATTTTATTTGCCAGCTTATTCGGCACAGCCATTCCCTGGGTTCTAGACCACTATGGAGTCGATCCAGCCCTAGCTACCGGGCCATTTATTACCACGACGAATGACGTTTTGGGGCTCAGCATCTATTTCGCGATCGCCAACGCACTGTTGTGAAGCGAGTCCTCGCCATTGATTCCACCGATGCTGGCTTAGAATCTGGCTTGGAATCTGCTGGTTTCACCGTCCTTAGGGAATACCAGACCAGCGAAGCGGACTTAGGGCCTTCCTTGGCCGAAGTGCAAGGTTTACTCCTTCGCAGTCGCATTCGCATCAGTTCTGCCTTTCTTGAACGCGCACCCCAATTGAAATGGATTGGTCGCTTGGGTTCAGGGGTAGAAAATATTGACCACGAGGCCGCCAAGGCGCAAGGAATTCGGCTCTTTAGCGCCCCCGAAGGCAACCGAACTTCCTTAGGGGAGCACGCCATGGGTATGCTTTTGGCCTTAGCCCACCGCATTGTTACTTCTAACCAAGAGGTGCTTCAAGGAGAATGGAATCGTGCTTCCAATACGGGCTGGGAGCTGGAAGGCTCCACCGTAGGTATCATTGGATTTGGTCACATGGGCTCCGCCTTTGCACAACGCTTACAGGGCTTTGGCGTTCGAATTCTCGCCTATGACAAGTATAAAACGGGCTATGCCCCGAGCTATGTGAGTGAATGTAGCCTGAAACACGTTCTAGCTCAGAGCGATGTACTTAGCTTTCACCTTCCCTTAACGGAGGAAACCCAAGGCTTTGTCAAATCCAAGCTCCTGGGACATTGCAGCAATAAGCCCATCCTGCTCAACACGAGTCGAGGTGCTGTTATTCGCACGAAGGATGTTTGGGAGGCCATTCAATCCGGGCAATTGCGCGGGGCAGCCTTGGATGTAGTGGACGTAGAGAAACGATCGCTCGAAGGCCTGGAGGCCCTTCCTGCTTGGTGGAAGGAATTCATCCATGACCCTAGAGTCCTCATTACCCCCCATATTGCTGGTTGGTCAGAGCAATCTTTCCCTAAAATGGGCCAAGTTTTGTTAAGGAAAATTTTACATGAATTTGCTTAATGTAAATTTTTTGTTAACTTTGACTTAAGTAATCCTTAATATGGACGCCATGAAAGCAAAGATTTTTCTCGTGGCGCTGTTAAGCACCGGGCTGATGACCATCTCTCAAGCCCAGGACATGCGCCCCGAACAAGGAACAACAACCTACCAGTTGGTGGATGCCAACTTGATTAAAGTGACGGAAACTTCCGGAAACTATTTCCACGTGACTCCAGAGGGAATCCGCGAAGGCGCCTTCCTAATGAATGAATCCATCGATGAATCCACGGCAGTGACCGTCCAAGGTCAAATGAGCCAAGGCAAGTACATCGGCCGTGTTTTTTATCGTTTAAATGGGGAAATCGCCATGATCCGCGTCTATGACGAGCACGGGCAGTTGACCAAAACAACTCGGATGCACGATGTGTCCTGGGGAGCTACATTGGCGCAGAACTAAGATTTGCTCCACCACCTTACCTTTACGGGGAGCAATTTTGCTCCCCGTTTCTTTTTCTACCCGCCGCAGAATACATTAGCGCCATGAGATACTTCCTCCCCGCCCTCCTATTAGCTATGACTCTTCCCGCTATGGGACAACGCTCTTTACAGTCTTTGAACCTCAACGTCCACTTGGGTAGTTCAAATCACATTGGCGATTTTGCGACTGGCGACATCAACGCCATGCTGCAGGAAGCGCGTCCTGCCGGAGGTTTAGAATTTAGCTTTTACTCTGGCTCGCGTTGGGGATTTGGCGCGGAGCTTGACTATGGAACACTCTATGCCTCAAACGCCAACCACAAAGGAATTTTTACTGGAATCGATTTGAGTACGACCTACGTGACGGCCGCTTCGCGAATCACCTACCATCTTCTTCCTTTTGGCAAATACTGGAAGCGCAATGGCATGACTCCTTATGTGTTCGGAACGCTAGGGGGATGCTTTAGTCAGTCCACCTACATGGATGATGTCGCGTATCCGAGCAATATTACCTTTGACCCAGGAACCAACCTCAGTCCCACTCTGGGTGGAGGCCTTGGCTTCAAAACGCGTCACAGCGAGCACCTATCTAGCACCATCGAGTATTATACAACTACTGTCCCTGGGGACCGATTGGAAGGATGGCATACGGCCGATGACAGCAGCTGGGATCGAATCACCGGTTTGCGCCTCGGATTAATCTATTCGTTCTACACCTGGTAAGGGGTTTAGCGCCTTCAATTCCTCCAAAACAGGCTGAAGAGTAGCTTCTGGTAAATCCAGAACATCCATATACATCAAAGCATCTACGGTATTGAAATTAGGGTCGCGATTAAAGGCAATAACGCGGGCATTTTGTCCGACGTAGCGCTTAATCAACACCGGCATACGTAGGCTTTGCGGCTCCATATCGCTAATCATCCGATCAAATTGCTGCACATCAGCTGGGCTGCTTGATTCAATAAACGTGCGATCCTCCTTGCGCAATCGAAGCTTGAACTTCTTTCGTGATTTGATGTACGGAGACCACTTCCGATCAGCAAAGTGATGCTTGACAAATGCGAGCATAACAGCTTGGCTATGCTTGGAGTAGCTATTTGAAATGGATACGCTTCCAACAACATATCGCAGATGATCGGAGTTGCGCACCAGTACGTGCACAATGCCTTTCCACAGGAGAAATAGAGGCAAGTGCTTTTGTTGCGCTTCGGGGATGACAAAGGCACGGCCCATTTCGAGGCATTGCGATAGAAAGGGAATGGCTTCCTTTTTAAACTTGAAGAAATCTCGCAGATAAAAACCGCGAAGTCCGGCTGTTTCAATCAAGTCTGGTCCTAATCCCAAACGGTAGGCTCCTAAAATCTGTTTGGCCCCATGGTCCCAAAGGATGAGATGCTGGTATGTGGCATCAAAGCGATCCAAATCGCGCGCTAGTCCACTGCCCTCGCCTACTTGCCGAAAAGTTAGTTCGCGCAGACGACCTATTTCCAGGAGGATCGTTGGGATCTCCTTGGCGGTAGCCAAATACACTTCGAGTTGACTCGAACGGGTCAAGGACTTGCCCGACCTATCAAGCGCCTCGATCTCCCGCTCCCACGCTGACGGAACTCCTGCCGTGGCGATGGGCATAGCTTTCCGAACACGAACAGGAAAAATCCGAGCTGTTTTTTCTTTGGGTGGATTGGCGCGAAGATGACGGCGGTGGTGCTCCAAAATATGCGCAAAGGCCAAAGGCTCCATTGCGCTACGCTTGTGCATGGGCTTTCCGATTCGGATATCTACCGGGTAAAACCAGCGCTTACGCACGGCCTCCCCGGGCAATAAAGCGGAATATAGATAGGGATGAATTTGGCCCAAGAGGTAGAACGGGGTTGACAAACTGGCATGCACGTCAATCGGCAAACACGGGGCTTTGACTTCGGACAAAAAGCGCAGCGATGATTTTGGCCAAGGGCGATCTTGGATTTTGCCCTGTTTCCAATTAAAATGCGATACTTCGCCGGCAGGAAAAAACAGTAAAATTCCTCCTTCGTCCACGTGTTTTTTGGCCAAGAGCAAACCCTTACCTGATTGAAACGGGCGCGCATGCCGACCTACGAAGGGATTGACTCCAATGAGATACGGCTCCAAAGGTTCAATCCGCTGTAAGATGCCATTGGCCATGATTTTCACATCAGGCCGAATAGAATGAACCAAATCAAGGAGCAAAAGGCCATCCACCGCCCCTAAGGGGTGATTGGCCACGAGTAAGGCCCCTCCGGTGCGAGGGATTCGGTCCAAATCAGATTCAAAATACCGGAGTTTAATTCCTCGAGACTGAATGAGCGCCCGCACAAAGTCCATCCCATGCCGATGGGCATGCCGTCGATACACGCGATTCAAGCGATGCCATCCCAATGCACAAAATAGCAGCCAAATCAGCCCATTGCTCCATCTAGGCCACGCCAAGAAGTGACGAACTTCGTCCTGGCTTAAGAGTTTTTTCTGAGCAGGGGCGGCATTCATCGGAGCAAATGTAACCGCCTCATGTTAGGCCAATGTTTCCTTGACTACCACTTGATCAACGTAAGCACTTCGCTGATCAAGCATGATCTCCCCTTGGTTTGCCAGCCATTGGCGCGCCTCTACATCGGGGCGATGCACGGTAAACAAGGTCAAATCCTCTTGGCAGTCTACTCGATAATTTTCACATAGTGCTTCTATGGCTTTGGGGACCGTGATGCTATCTGCGGTCACACAAAAACGCGAGGAGACCGCGGCGTGTTGCGCCAAATTAACAAGCAGACCCAGGTCAGAAAAGACGCGATAGACTTCTGCTAGGTGCCCTTCTGAAAGGAAGCTTAAATCACGCGTTCCGACGGTAATCATGATCTGCTGGTCTTTCCGAATCCAACAAGGAACCTCTGGACGAAGAGCCGCATGTGCAGCAATGCGCGTTGCCGCTTGCTCAGGATGAAGGAATGACCGTACATGTAGAACAATTCCACGCCCTTGAAGTGGCTGAATCGTCTTCGGGTGAATCACCGAAGCCCCATAGTATGCGAGTTCAATGGCCGTTCGGTAGGGGATTTCTTCCAAAAGGACGACGTCCTCAAAAAACTTAGGGTCTCCGCTGAGCACCCCGGGGACATCCTTCCAAATAGTCAATTCGGAGGCATGAAGGGCGTAGGCAAATATGGCGGCGGAATAGTCTGAACCCTCTCTCCCGAGTGTGGTGGTCTGTTGATCAGGGCCTGCAGCAATGAAGCCTTGGCTTACATATATTCCTGGCTCATTTGCTAGCTGAGCTGTCATCGCTTCTTCTGTGGCCTCCCAATCGACGATCGCCCGGCGATGGTCCGCATTGGTTTTGACTAGCTGACGGGCGTCAAGCCAGCGCGTAGAAACTCCAGCGCTTTGCAAGGCGGCTGTCAGGATGAGGGAAGAAATTATTTCACCCGCGGAAACCGTGGCGTCATAGCGTCTGCCATAACTCCATGCAGAGTCAATAGCGGCAATCCGCTCCCATTCGCTGGCTAAGGCCTCAGCCAAAGCCGGTGTCCAAATTCCCACCTCCTCAGCTAAGTACTGATGGAAGGATTTTAGTTTTTGTAGCTCCGCTTCGGCCTGTTCTTGCTGCCCTGCCTCCTGACACTGCAGATAGGACTCTAGCGAATTGGTGCTTTTCCCCATGGCCGAAACGATCAACACGAGCTGTGTTTGCCCATAGGTTTTGACCAAGTGCACCGCGTTGCGCAACGCGGCAGCATCTTTGACAGAGGCGCCACCAAATTTAAAAACAGACCAAGTTTTCATTCTTTTTTGGCTATAAAACGGGGGTAACGGTAGGAGAAGGTAGCCAAATCTTCTGCGCTGAGTCGGCAGGGAAACCAATCGCGTAGGACTTGAGCGCCCATGCCTTCATAGAAATCAATCGCAGGCTGATTCCAGTCCAAGACCTCCCAATGGAGGCGCTGTGCTCCTGTAGCCTCTGCCCATTGCATGGAAGCTTCAAGTAGTCTTCGACCCAGACCTCCGCCGCGATAGGCCTCCTTGACCACTAAATCTTCGAGATGTGCGGTCAATCCTTTCCAGCTGGAGTAGCGGCGATGGCACAGCGCAATCCCCAACACGCCGTGCTTCTCTTCCTCAGCCAAAATGCAGACAAAGTGTCCCGCGAGGAAATCTTGCGTGAATTGATGCAGGCTCAACGTGACCTCTAGAGGAGCCTTTTCGAATATAGCCAGCTCTTCGATGAGCTCCATCACCGATTGGAGATCCCTTTCTTCTGCCCAACGGACCGAAACATCATTGAATTGTGCCTTCACGATGTCAAAAGTAGCACCTTCCTGTATCTTTAGGGCAACCCTTGATTACCACCTTATGCGCGCAGATCGACCCACGACCTTGGGAGAGTTCCTGGTCGAAAACCAAGAAAAGTTTCCCTACGCTACGGGAGAGCTTTCACAGCTTCTTTCCTCCATACGCTTGGCCGCTAAGGTTGTTAATCGGGAGATCAACAAGGCCGGATTGGCCGACATTCTCGGTATGGCCGGTTCGGACAATGTTCAGGGTGAGCACCAGATGAAATTAGATGTCTTCGCAAATGATACATTTATCCGCACGCTCCGGAGCATGGGAGAAGTTTGCGGAGTGGCATCAGAAGAACTCGAGGACTTCATCGTTTTTGACGACGAATTGCACAACGAAAGCAAGTATGTGGTCCTAATCGACCCATTGGACGGTTCCAGTAATGTGGATGTGAACGTTTCGATCGGTACCATTTTTAGCATTTACCGCCGAATTTCTGCCATAGGAAGCCCAGTAGTGCTGGAAGACTTTTTGCAATCAGGAGATGAGCAAGTCGCTGCCGGTTACGTGATTTATGGATCGAGCACCATGTTAGTCTTCACCACAGGTCATGGAGTCAATGGTTTTACCCTAGACCCAAGTATTGGCACCTTTTGCCTCTCGCACCCGAACATGCGCTTTCCAGAACAGGGCCAAATCTATTCGATTAACGAAGGAAACTATGTGCACTTCCCGATAGGAGTCAAGCGATACCTAAAGTTTTGCCAAGAGCTCGACCCAGCATCGAACCGCCCTTACACCAGCCGTTACATTGGCTCCTTAGTCAGCGATCTTCACCGAAATATGATCAAGGGGGGGATCTACATCTACCCTACAGGAACGACCAGTCCCAAGGGAAAATTGCGCTTGCTTTATGAGTGTAATCCACTCTCTTTTATAGTCGAACAAGCCGGCGGCCGAGCGACCGATGGATTCGAGCGAATTTTAAGCCTCAAACCAACGGAACTTCACCAACGAGTCCCGTACTTTGCGGGCTCCACCCAAATGGTCCTAGAGGCCGAATCATTCCTGCGGTCGGAGAATGATGAATGAGAGCACTTCTTGATGCCTACCGCGCAGACGCGCGGCTTCACACCTTGCTTCGCGCTTGGTCTGCCCCCCCTTCGGATTCTCCCGTGGGGCTATCGGGCGTGCGCGGATCGCTGAAAGCGGTCATCGCTTCGCTCGTTTGGGAGGAGCTACATCAAGCGATGATCATCGTTCGCTCCGACAAGGAAGACGCCGCCTATTTCTTGAATGACTTGGAAAAGCTTTTAGGCCCGGGGAAGGCCTTTTTCTTTCCCGATTCCTACCGCAAGCCCTATGCTGAGCGGAATCAGGTCGACAACGCGAATATCGGACTTCGGGCAGAGGCCTTGGAGCGCCTCCAGCGCGAGCGCTGCATTATTGTCACCTACCCTGAAGCGCTGGCTGAAAAAGTCATGACGCGCAAAACCTTTGGAATCAAATCTCTTCGCGTCGCCAAAGGAGATAAGCTAGACTTAGACTTTTTCAATGAGAGCCTCTTTGATATGCGCTTTGATCGCGTAGACTTTGTAGAACAGCCTGGTCAATTTGCCGTCAGGGGCGGGATCGTAGATGTCTTTTCGTATGCCCACGCTCAGCCTCATCGCATTGAGTTTTTCGGTAACGAGGTGGATGATATTCGTCCCTTTGAGGTCGACAGCCAATTGAGTGATGGCCATGTCGAGGCGATGACCTTGGTGCCTAATGTTGAGGATAAAGTCCGCAAAGAGATTCGTGAATCCCTCATCGAATATGCTGGTGAGGATGCCCTTCTTTGGATCGAAGATGCATCGTTTCTCCAAGAAAAACTCAATCAAGGCTATGCATTAGCCGAAGCGGCGTATGTCGCCTTTCAAGGCGGGGTGCGCCCCATGGAGCCTCACTCACTCTATTCCTCTGGAGCCCATATTGCTAAGCTTTTGAATCATAAAAACTACTTGACTGATTCGGGAGGCTCTACCCAAATCGGGTGGCAAACCCTCCCCCAGCCCACCTTTGGCAAAAACTTCACTTTGTTACTGGAACATCTGCAAGCGCAGCATCGTGCCCAACGGGACTTGTGGATCATGTGCAGCTTGCCTCAACAGCAAAAGCGCTTAGAGAGCATCATTCACGATTTACGCAGTGATGAAACCTTGCGCATTCATTGGGTTGATTCTGCGCTGCACGCAGGCTGGGAAGACCCGAGCGGAGATCGGGTTATTTATTCCGATCATGAGATTTTTGAGCGCTACCAACGCTTTCGACTACGCGATGGCTTAGACAAGGCGCAAGCCATCACCATAAAAGAACTCAATGCCCTCCAATTAGGTGATTATGTCACCCACATTGACCATGGCATTGGCAAGTTTGGTGGGCTGCAAAAAATAGATGTCCAAGGAAAAATGCAAGAGGCTATTAAGCTCCTATACAAGGATTCAGATATCTTATATGTCAGCATCCATAGCTTGCATAAGATCGCAAAGTTCAATGGAAAGGAAGGCTCTACGCCGGTTCTCAATAAACTTGGATCGCCCGCATGGCAGAGCCTCAAGAAAAAAACCAAAACCCGGGTTAAGCAACTCGCTTATGATCTGATTCAACTGTACGCTAAACGCAAGGAGGCTAAGGGCTTTGGTTTTTCTCCGGATAGCTATATGCAATTTGAACTCGAAGCGTCCTTCCATTATGAAGATACCCCGGATCAAGAAAAAGCGACAACGGATATCAAGTCCGATATGGAAAGCCCCATTGCAATGGATCGCTTGATTTGCGGCGATGTCGGATTTGGCAAGACCGAACTTGCCGTTCGTGCGGCCTTCAAAGCCGTTGCAGATAATAAGCAAGTGGCCATCTTGGTCCCGACGACCATTTTAGCCTTTCAGCATTTTCAGACGTTCAGCAAGCGGCTCGAGGGCTTTCCCGCTCGCGTCGAATACATTAACCGATCTCGAAGCGCAAAGGCCGTTAAAGCCATTGCTGAAGAACTAGCCAACGGCAAAATCGACATTTTGATCGGAACCCATAAATTGGTGAGCAAGGAGCTTCAGTTCAAAGACCTCGGCTTGCTAATTATCGACGAGGAGCAAAAATTTGGGGTCAACGTCAAGGAGAAGCTCAAAACACTCAAAGTCAATGTTGACACCCTGACCCTCACGGCAACCCCAATTCCACGAACCTTGCAGTTTTCGCTCATGGCCGCCCGTGATTTGAGTGTCATGACCACGCCGCCGCCCAACCGCCAACCTATCGAAACCCACATTATGGGATTCAATGAGGAAGGGATTCGAGATGCCTTGGCCTATGAAATGAGCCGCGGGGGGCAGTCCTTTTTTATCCACAACCGCGTGGAGAACATCCAGGAGGTCGCGGGCATGATTCAGCGTCTGCTTCCCGACGCCCGAATTGCCATTGGCCATGGCCAGATGAAAGGGCATGATCTAGAAAAAATTCTTCTCGACTTCATGGCCGGAAACTATGATGTGCTCGTAAGCACCACCATCGTAGAAAGTGGCTTGGATGTGCCAAATGCGAACACGATGATTATTCACCAAGCCCATATGTTTGGCTTGAGTGATCTCCATCAAATGCGAGGGCGCGTTGGGCGCTCAAACCGAAAGGCCTTCTGTTATTTGATTGCACCTCCCTTGGCTGGACTGCCAGAGGAGTCCCGTAAACGCCTTCAAGCCCTCGAACAGTTTTCTGACTTAGGTAGTGGCTTTAAAATTGCCCTACGAGATCTTGAAATTCGAGGGGCTGGAGATCTCCTTGGTGCGGAGCAATCCGGATTCATCAACGACCTGGGCTTCGACACCTACCAAAAACTACTCAGTGAAGCCGTAGATGAGTTGAAGAAAAATGAGTTCAAAGAACTCTACGCAGAGCAACGCGGTGGCTGGGACACTCGTCAGAGCGAATGCCAGTTGGACACTGACCTTGAGCTCTTGCTTCCCGATGCCTACATCAATTTTGTTGAGGAGCGACTGCGCATTTACCGCGAACTCAATGATTTAAAAAATGAAGAGAGTCTGAGCGGATACATCCTAGGCTTGGAAGACCGCTTCGGACCCCTGCCTCCCCAAGCGAAGCGGCTCATGACCTCACTTCGCCTTCGCTGGTTAGGTCAGTCGATGGGCTTCGACAAAATCGTCCTCAAAGCCGGAAAACTATTATGCTACTTCCCTGAAGAGGCCCATGAGGCGCCGCCCCAAGAAGTCCTAGTAAACTTCCTTGCAAAGCTGCAAAGTCAACCCGAGCGTTACCGAATGAAACAAAAAGGGCCTCGTATCAGCATGGTTGTGGAGAACATTCCAACGGTGGAGAGGGCTTTTGTAACTTTGAGCGAACTTCTTCCAGAACCTCTTCTGGATGACTAATTTGATCGCATGCCCTATATTCTTGAAGCCCGCGGCCTCAGTAAACGATACCAAAATTTCACTGCGCTCGACGCACTTGATTTAGCCATTCCAAAGGGAAGTATTTACGGATTGCTCGGCCCGAATGGGGCTGGTAAAACAACCTTTTTACGCATGGTCAATCAAATTTTTGAAGCAGATCAAGGGGAATTACTATTTGAAGGAGATCTCATGACGGCCGCTCATGCCCGCCGCATTGGCTACTTGCCCGAAGAGCGCGGACTGTATAAGAAGATGAAAGTCGGGGAACAAGCCATTTACTTGGCCCAACTTAAGGGAATGCCTGCCAATGAGGCTAAAAGCAAGCTGAAAGAATGGTTCATTCGCTGGGACCTCCAGTCGTGGTGGGACAAAAAAGTAGAAGAACTTTCCAAAGGCCAAGCGCAAAAAATCCAGTTCATTACGACGGTGCTTCACGAGCCCAAGGTCTTGATATTTGATGAGCCCTTTAGTGGCTTTGACCCAGTGAATGCTGCCTTGATTCGGGATGAAATGTTGCGTTTACACGCGGAAGGGGCCACTATATTACTGTCTACACACCGCATGGAAAGTGTGGAAGAGCTGTGTACGCACATCGCCCTTTTGAATCATGGAAAAAAAGTCCTCGATGGACGTGTCCAGGATATCAGAGAATCCCATCGATCCAATCGCTACAAGTTGGTGTTTCGCGGGGAAGCGCCGGCGGCGTTTGACGTGCCCGATGGCGTGAGTCAGGTGAAGCCAGTGTTTGACGCCCGTAGTGGCCATCAGAATGTAGTTTTTCATGCACCTTCACCGATGGCTTCGTCACTGATGCAGGTCCTATCCGGACAGTGCGAGCCGATTTTATTTGAAGAAGTACTCCCAAGTATGAATGAAATATTTATTCAATCCGTCCAATCATGAGTCCATTTTTTATCGTCGCCCAGCGTGAATTCTTATCACGCGTTCGCAAGAAGGCCTTCCTGATAATGACCTTGGTAGGACCTCTTTTCTTTGGAGCCCTCATTGTGGCTCCGGTTTTAATTGCCGAGTTATCCGATGAACCGGAAATGCACCTGATGGTGGTTGATCACTCATTCTTACTCCTAGGCACCGACCATGTGGTCAATACCCAACTGGACTACCTCGATCCTGAGGCGTTTTCTGAGGATCAAGCCGTAGAAGCCTTGAAGAACTCAGAGAACTTCGATGGCCTCCTTTTTTTGCCTCCATCCCAAAATGGAGATCCGGATTTCATCTTGCGCAATGCCCGTCTGTACTCCAAAAATGATGTCCCCATGGAGGTGGTTCGACAGTTAGAGGGAAGTCTAGAAAATGCGGCCACGGAAGAAAAACTGAAGCTCAATGGAGTGGATCCCGCCCTGGTCGCCCAAGCGCAAACCTTTGTGTCCATCAAAACCCTTGACCTCACTGAGTCAGGTGCGGAAGAGAGTGCGATTGGTCTCAAAATGGC
>JAQWXR010000014.1 GCA_029254375.1 Schleiferiaceae bacterium
ATCCGAGAGACCGCCACTTGCGCGTGTGCCTCAAACCAGGTTGCGAGCGCAGTGGTTCCACCTTTTGCGACGCCTATAAGAGCTATGTCTGGGTGCACGCTCATATCAACGCCAAAACAAGAGGGTTCGTATACCCGTTTTGCGGTATACAGCCACTAAGGCCCAGACATTCCAAAGCGACATCGTGAGTGTGGTTGCCCATGCGGCCCCCTCCAATCCTAGGCTTGGGATCAACACTGCGTTGGCTGCAATATTCACAAATACGGCTAGTAGCATCGTGTTCCGCGCCGAACCTTCATGGCCGGTCATGTTGAGTAGATACATTACGGGGCCACAGAGGGCGTTGATGATTTGGCCCACACACAGGATGCGGAGCAGGCCTGTTTGGGCGAGAATTTCCGTCGAATTTTCGGAGAAAAAAGAGAGAAAAAAGTCGCCCCACCCAATTAAAACGATGAAGGCGGGTAGTCCGAGGGCCGCGTTTAACAAAGCAACCCGATGCACATTGGCTTGGAGGCCTACATGGTCGTTGGCCTTCCAGGCAGCGGAGATTTGGGGAGCAATTTGGGCGTTTACCGCAAACTGGGCGAAGGTGATGAGTGTGGCGATTTTGAAGGCGACACGGTAGAGGCCGACGCTTTCAGTATCCAAGAAATAACCCACCATCAGGGTGTCAGACCAGGTCATGACCATAAAGAGCGTGCCTGTGAGAAACATGGATGTCGCCACGCTGCGAAGTGGTTTCAGTGCTTGCAACCCTTCGCGGATGGGTACGGCTTTGACCACGCGGCGATCAAAGCGTAAAAAGTCGGGTAGCCAAAAGAACAAGGTCAGGGCCGCCACCGCATAGACAAAGAGGCTAGGGCTGCCTTGGCTCTCAGACGGATAGACCGCCATGAAAATGGCCGTGATGCCCAAAAGCACACTGGATTGTAGGAGTCCATACCCTATCCATTGCTCGCGGGCTCGGAGGTGTTCTGCCCAAACTTGGAAAAGCGTCCAAGGAACTAAGGCTAAAGAAATCCACGTTAGGTCATCCGCCAAGCCAGGTTCGTTGAAAAAGGTGGCAATCAGATGGCGCAGCGCATACAGAAGGAGCATGAGCATGGCGGCAAGACCCCCTGAGAAAGCCAAGACGCCTCGAGTCAATGCCTTGTTTGATTCGGGCGACTGCACTGGAAGCTCTCGAAGCAAAACTCCTTCGAAGCCCCATTTGGCTAGCACCGAAAACAAGCCAAGAAAGGTGAAGGCTAGTTCAAAGCGACCATAGCCCTCAGCCCCAAACTGACGTACGGCTACCCACACAAAGGCATAGCCTCCCACGGCTCCTGCCACCTTGAGGGCAAGAACGAGCGCAGAGCTGCGCATTAAGCTGTACCATGGATTGGTGCGAAGGGGCGTGGCCATAGCGCAAAGGTCATACTTTTGGAGTGATGCCCACCTCACACGCCTCTTTCCCTAAATCCACCTTGCGTATCGCCGTCAATACGCGATGGCTTGTTGCTGGCAAGTTGGAGGGTACGGGGTGGTATACGTTTCGCCTCCTAGAAGAGCTCATCGCTCAGCATCCCGAAGTGGAATGGCATCTCTTTTTTGACCGGTCGCCCGGGGAAGACTTCACCTTTTCGGCTTCAGGCACGCAGGTTCACCGCCATGTCCTAGGCCCTCCTGCACGGCATCCATGGCTCTGGGAGTATTGGAACGAGATCCAAATTCCGCGCGCGCTTAAACGGCACCGCATTGATGTGTATTGGTCGCCCGATGGTTTACTACCTAAGCGGATTCGAGGTTGGCATGGTCGCCTCGTGACCACGATTCACGATCTCAATTTTGTCCACCAGCCCGAAGGCATTCCGTCCCGGGTAGGGGCCTACTATCGCCGGGTGGTGGCACATTCAGCCCGTGGCGCGGATGCCATTTTAACTGTTTCGCAGAAGACCAAGGAGGACGTTCTGCAGACCTTCCGTCTGACGGACGCCCAGGTGGAGGTTTCCTACAACGCCCCGGCCCATGCCTACCAGCCTTTGTCGGATGGGCAGAAGCAGGAGGCCCGTGAGCGTTTTTCCCAAGGTCAGCCCTATTTCTGCTTCGTGGGCGCTTTTACGCCGCGCAAAAATGTCCGAACGCTCGTCGAAGCCTTTCTCACTTTTCGCCAGCTGCACCCCGAAGCCCCGCATCGCCTCGTCTTGGCCGGAAGCACCTTGCACCGGAATCCCGCCTTGGGCCGTGCCCTGGAGCAGGCCGGCGACCGCGTCCTCACCTTAGGACATATTCCCGGGGATGCCCTCGCTGCACTCTATGGCGGTGCCGAGGCTTTCTGCTTCCCGAGCCGTTTTGAGGGATTCGGCATCCCCTTGGTGGAGGCCATGGCCTCTGGCTGTCCTGTGATCTCAAGTTCAGCCTCCTGCATGCCCGAAATTGTGGGCACCGCCGGCCTTCTCGTGGATCCAGACGATGTACCGGCATGGACCGACGCTTTGGGCCGCCTCGCCCAGGATCCCGAAGCCCTAGCATCCTACCGCCAGCGCGGGCTGATTCGCGCCAAAGACTTTTCATGGACCCAGTCGGCAGCCGTTGTCTGGAAGGCCCTCCAGCCATGCTAGCAGGGGTGGACGAAGCCGGCCGAGGCTGCCTCGCCGGTCCGGTGCTTGCCGCTGCCGTGCTCTGGCCCGATGGGCAGACGCTCCATGGGCTTACGGACTCCAAAAAACTGAGTGAGGCCCAACGCGAAGACCTGCGCGCGGCTCTCGAAGCACTTCTGCCTGCAGGACATTGGGCCATCGGCATGGCGAGCCCAGAGGAAATTGACCGCATGAACATCCTTCAGGCGACCTATCTGGCCATGCACCGCGCCATAGCAGCGCTTCAGCCCGCACCAGAGCACTTGCTCATTGACGGCAACCGCTTTAAGCCCTACCCGAACATAGCACACCAATGCGAAGTCAAGGGGGACGCCAGATTCCAGGCCATTTCTGCGGCAAGCATTTTTGCCAAAACCGAACGCGACCGTCTCATGCTCGAAGGACATGCGCAATTCCCCCACTACGGTTGGAACCGCAACAAGGGCTATCCCTCGGTGGGCCACCGCCAAGCCCTCGAGCTTCATGGGATCTGCAGTTGGCATCGGAAAAGTTTCAAATGGAAAGCAAGCCAAATGCAATTGGATTTTGACCGCCAAGATTCCTGAAATAAGACCGAACTTAGAACCATGCGTCGCTTCCTCCTTGTTCTGATTGCTTTGACCGCCGGTTGGGGCTGTACTGAAGATGTGGCAAATTTGGATCTGATCCAAGCCTGTCCAATGAACGCGGTCGTGATGGTCCCGGTGCGCGATGCCCAAGCCCTAAAGGACCTCCTCACAGAATCAGAGTGGATTCAAGATGCGGAGCTATTGCAGCTTGCCCTGGATATCCTCCCACTGAATTCAGGGAACGAAGGGCTATTGAGCCTGCATCCCGTGGGCGCTGGACCCATGCACTGGGTGCTTTCGATGCGTCGTGGCTTCAGTGCGTTTCACCCGTCAAACCTAGCGGACTACGCTCCAGCACGGAGGAATTATTCCTCCGGGACCATTTGGGAATGGTCCAAGGATGGCCATTCCTGGGCGTTATCTGAAACGAGTGAATGGCTCATTCTCAGCAGCTCAGATATTTTGGCTGAAGAGGCCATCCGTCAGCTGGAGGCAGGTGGCGGCGGGGCATCTTACACAAACTACCCAGAATTGGCGAGTCAACTTTCCTCATCGGCGTTTGTAACCTTGTACCGAGAGGGTTCCACGGCCTTAGCAAGCCAATGGCCCATTTACCCATTGGACACTAAAAATGGCCTACCGGATGATCTTCGTCCCTGGCGCTTTTTGCAAGAAGGCAGTCAAGCTTGGAGTGTCCGATATGCGGCGGATAGTTCGGCTCAGATGGCCGTTTCTAACCCGCAGCAGCGCAGTGAAATTTTGGCCTTTAGTGATAGTACTGAGGCGCGCGCCTTTCCAGGTTGGCGCTGGATGCGCGAGCGCTTGCTATGGAGTCAATGGATTGCCGTCGATGGCCGAGTGAACTACCAGGGCCACCCTTTTGCTGTTCAGTCGCAAGGGATGAGCAGTTTCCGCGGACGCCGATCCAAAGATGAGCACAGGATATCCATGTGGTTTAGCGAAAGTGCGGGCCTCACCATCCCCTATTGGCGTCCTTCAGGAGAACTGGTCGCAGAAAATAGTCTCAACCTAAAGAAGGCCCTTCCCGTTCTTTCTTTCGTCAAGACGCAAGGGCCTTATATTTTGAGCGCTGAAGCGGGAGATACCGCGGCGATTAACCGTTATGCAGGCTATATCTCGGATCAACGAGATAGCAGCGAAGAGGCGGACTATCAAATGGCCATTCGTTGGTTGCGCAGCCAACCGAGTGAAGGCCACATGTGGTGGCTATCTCGGGGGCCGAATCCTTCTGCCCCTTGGTCTGGAATGACCTATCGAGCTCAAGGCGAAGAAGCCTACTGGTCGGCCTCAGGACAAAAACCCTAAGGCGTCTGCATTCCTAATCTTGCTCCCTCTAAACGGATTAATTCCCCTATGCCAGGTTGGTAGCCAATGGGCCAGGCATTGATTTTATAAAGTGCTTCTAATTGGATTCCGTAGCGCTGTGCGACATCCCACGTACTTTCTCCTTCATTCATGCGGCAGGTAGTGATTTCACGTAATTTTCGCTTGAGTTCTTTTTTCTTTTTAATGATGTAAATGCGGTCGCCAACTTGCGGGGCCCATAGGAAGGTCGCGTCATTGAGGTCCAAAATTTTCTGAATCTTCAAAGCAAATTCAAAGGCCAATGCCTCCAAACTTTCTCCCTCCTCGAGCAGAACATATCCAGCCCCATTAGGAGTCATTTTATAGCGCAAATGCCCCTTAATTCCTTTGGCGAATGGCTTGATGACTTGTTGATCATACAGGTAAAGTGATTCCTCTTCAATGATTTTAACGAGTTTCTCCGCATAGGTCGGGCTCGTCGCATAGCCAGCTGCTTTAAGGCCTCGAGCCCAGCCAGCATAGTCTCTAGGATCTAAGGCAAACAAGGCATCATATCGGCTTCGACTTGTCAAAAAATCACTGTGGTCTTTGAAGCTCTGATTTGGATTGCGATATACCCGAAAGCACTCATCAGGTTTATCATCATCCACAAACATCGTTTTTCCATTCCAGCCGTCATGGCATTTAATGCCAAAATGGTTGTTGCCCTCCGTGGACAATCGACTTTGACCATTTCCACTCTCTAAGATACCTTGGGCCAAGGTAACGGAGGCAGGAATTCCACTGCGCTTCATTTCTTTGACGGCAGTCTTTGAATACGCCTCGACATATACTTTTCGGGGCGAAAGACTTTGCGCTTTAACCGGAGTCGAAGCGATAAAAAGCAGGGCACTCGCCCAGAGGAAGAGCTTTCTCATGGGATAAAGGTCGTTTCTTTTTGACTTTTATGGCCGACTTTTGTAGAAGCACAACGCAATGAAAGCACTGGACCCCGAAGATTTTTATCACAGCCCCGAAGGCTACATCGTCTTTACGGAGGCCTATCACCTGAAGCGAGGCCATTGTTGTCAAAGCGGTTGCAAACATTGTCCCTACGGATTTGACAAGCGCAGTGGACAGTTTAAAACGTAGCGCACATGACTGAATTTCAACTCGCCATTTTGGAGGGCATCCCAAAGCACCTCCCCGAGAACCCTGGTTTGGATGCCTCGATTTCTCACGCCCCAGTGCGAAAGGATTTGCTCAGTACGAAAGAGAAGGCTTTAGCCCTTAAAAACGCCCTGCGGTACATTCCCGCCGCCTTACATGTCAGTCTAGCCCCTGAATTCGCGCAAGAGCTCAAGGATTATGGCCGGATTTACATGTACCGTTACCGTCCAAAGTATGCTATGTATGCCCGTCCTATGGAGGAATACCCCGCACAGTGCGCTCAAGCAGCGGCCATCATGCTGATGATTCAAAATAACCTGGATCCATCCGTGGCGCAGCACCCTCAGGAACTGATCACCTATGGCGGAAATGGCGCTGTTTTCCAAAATTGGGCCCAGTACCGGCTCACGATGCAGTACCTGGCCACCATGACGGAGGAACAAACGCTTCACATGCATAGTGGGCATCCTCAGGGACTATTCCCTTCCTCGAAAGAGGCCCCGCGTGTCGTCGTCACCAATGGCATGGTCATTCCAAACTATTCCAAGCCCGATGATTGGGAGCGCATGAATGCTTTGGGTGTTTCCCAGTACGGTCAAATGACCGCTGGTTCATACATGTACATTGGCCCCCAGGGCATTGTACATGGTACCACTATTACCCTGATGAATGCCGCACGGAGATTCACACGCGGTCCGCTCGAAGGCAAGTTATTTGTCACCGCAGGACTTGGGGGAATGAGTGGTGCCCAACCCAAAGCCGCTTCTATTGCCGGTATGGTGAGCATAACCGCCGAAATTAATGCTAGCGCGGCAGAGAAGCGCCATGCCCAAGGTTGGGTGGACGCCCTTTTTTACACGGCCGATGAAGCTATTGATTCCGCCCTTGAAAGCCAATCAAAAAGTGGGAATCGCTCGATTGCTTTTGTCGGCAATACGGTCGATCTCTGGCAGCGCTTGGCAGAACGAAAAATCCATGTGGATCTAGGAAGTGATCAGACTTCATTGCACAACCCTTGGGCTGGAGGCTATTATCCCCAGGGCTATAGCTATGATGAAGCTAATGCGCTCATGGTTTCCGACCCTCAAGCCTTTCGAAGCGAAATCCAAAGTACTCTCCGCCGCCATGTAGAGGCCATTAACACCTTGCATGCCCGAGGGATGTACTTTTTCGACTACGGAAATGCCTTCTTGCTAGAATCCAGCCGTGCCGGTGCGGATATCATGGCTGCTGATGGCCTTGATTTTGCCTACCCAAGTTATGTGCAAGATATATTGGGGCCCATGTGCTTTGACTACGGCTTCGGACCATTCCGTTGGGTATGCAGCTCTGCAAAGCCCGAAGATTTGAGAATGAGCGATCACATCGCGGCAGATGTTCTTCGCGAATTGGCATCCCACGCTCCCGATGATATTCGCCTACAAATGGAGGACAACCTCCGTTGGATCGAACAAGCCGAGGAAAATCGCCTTGTGGTTGGATCACAGGCACGCATTTTATACGCAGATTCCATTGGGCGGATTGCCATCGCCCGGGCTTTTAATCAAGCGATCTCTCGTGGAGACTTGGGGGCTATCATCCTCGGTCGAGACCACCACGACGTTAGTGGAACGGATTCTCCCTACCGTGAAACCTCTAACATTTACGATGGATCTCGATTTACTGCGGACATGGCCGTTCATAATGCCATTGGCGACAGCTTCCGCGGCGCTACGTGGGTTAGCCTGCACAATGGCGGTGGAGTAGGATGGGGTGAAGTGATCAATGGAGGCTTCGGAATGTTGCTCGATGGAAGCCCTGAAGCAGATCGCCGCCTTGAGAGCATGCTCTTTTATGATGTCAATAATGGGATTGCTCGCCGCGCATGGGCGCGAAACAGCGAGGCGATGGTCGCAATCGGTCGAGAATTGAAGCGCAACAAGGCATTGCGGGTGACAATAGCAGAAATTGCGTCAGATTCATTGGTCGAAAAGACGATAGCCCAAGTCTTTTGATTATTTTCGGCGGCATGAAAACCGTGAAAACTTTTTTAATCGCCAGTGCCGCTATCATGATGGCCGCATCGTGCACCTCTGGGAGTGGTTCAGTCGCTTCTACCGATGAGATTAACATGGGCTATGTTCGCTTGGACTCCTTGACTCAGTTATATGACTACCACAGTGAATTGGTAGGTCAGTTTGAGTCAACCGCCAAGCAAATGGAGGCTGAATTAATCCGAGGCCAGCAGAATTTGCAAGCAGAGTATGAAGTGCTCCAAAAAGCCGCCCCCAGTCTTTCTAAAATGGAATTGGAGCGCGCGCAAATGGACTTCCAACGCATCAATCAGCAGTATCAGGCTCTTGAACAGCAGCGTTCTGGTGAACTGGCGCAGGAAGAGGCAAAAATGAACGCCATGGTGAAAGAACAAGTCGACAAAGCCATTGCACAGTTACAAAAAGACATGAACATGGATTTGATTTTTGTCTTTGAATCCAATCTGCTCTATGGAAGCGACGCTTTAGATCTCACGAGCAAATTGGCTGAATATTTGAACAAGCTAGAAAAGCCTTCAACCGAAGGAGACAAAGAATAATTTAGGACGAGTCTTAATTAGAAAGCGCGGCCTTTGGGCCGCGCTTTTGCGTCTAGACATTTTTGATCTAAAAATTACTGTGAAGCATACTCATCCAAAATCGCCCGTGATATCACGATGCGTTGGATCTCACTGGTTCCTTCATAAATCTGGGTGATCTTCGCATCGCGCATCAAACGCTCCACGTGGTATTCCTTGACAAATCCATAGCCTCCATGGATTTGAACGGCCTCAACAGTCGCTTCCATTGCCACATCAGAGGCGTACAATTTTGCCATGGCCGACTCCTTGTCAAAAGGAAGTCCTTGATCCTTAAGCCAGGCTGACTTCAGAACAAGCAATCGGGCTGCCTCCACTTTGGTCGCCATATCAGCCAATTTAAAAGCAATGGCTTGATGCTCTGAAATTGACTTTCCAAAGGTTTTCCGTTCCGTGGCATATTTAGTGGCAAACTCCAGGGCGCCAGAGGCGATACCCAAGGCTTGCGCCGCTATGCCAATTCGGCCTCCTGAAAGCGTCTTCATCGCAAACTTGAAACCAAAACCATCCTCCCCAATTCTATTTTCTTTTGGGACTTTCACATCCGTAAACATGAGCGAATGGGTGTCACTTCCGCGGATACCTAGTTTATCTTCTTTTTTACCAACGACAAATCCCTCCATGTCTTTTTCGACAATAAGGCAATTGATTCCCCGATGGCCTTTGGAGACATCTGTCTGCGCAATGACCAGATAGACTGAAGCGCTATTTCCATTGGTTATCCAATTTTTTGTTCCGTTGAGCAGATAATGGTCGCCCATATCTATAGCCGTTGTGCGTTGGCTGGTGGCATCGGATCCTGCTTCCGGTTCGCTCAGGCAGAATGCCCCAATCATTTCACCTGTCGCTAAACGGCTTAGATATTTTTGCTTTTGAGATTCGTTGCCGAATTTATCCAAGCCCCAACAAACCAATGAATTATTCACGGACATGATGACGGATGCGGAGGCATCAATCTTCGAAATCTCTTCCATGGCAAGGACGTAGGAAATGGTATCCATCCCACCGCCATTGTACTCCGTAGAGGTCATCATCCCAAGAAATCCCAACTCTCCCATTTTCCGCACAGCATCTGTCGGGAATTTCTGCTCATTATCACGTTCAATGACGCCGGGCAGTAGTTCTGCATGAGCAAAGTCACGAGCCGCCTCGCGGATCATCTCGTGTTCTTCTGTGAGTTGAAAATGCATAGCAATTGTTGATTTCTGAGTCTGCCGCGAATTTAAGGCCCGATGGCCTCTCGTTGGTTCGCTCGGCTGCCTCATCTTTGTTTCATTATGCCCGCCACTCAAAATCCATATGCATCTCAATTTCTTGGAAATGGTCCCTTCCGCATTGGGGGGGCCATGTCGGGGACTTCTTTAGACGGATTGGACTTGGTTGTGGTGGAATTGACAGCCCAAGCAAACAAAGATCGCTGGAGGTACCGGATTCTTAGTAGTCAATTCATTTCATACCAAGGATTAGAGTGGGCACAGCGATTACCCGCTAGTTATTATGCCTCAGCGTCAGAACGCGAGGCTATTTCTACCGATTACAGTCGTTGGCTCAATCAACAGTTTCACACTTTTTTTGATGGACAGCATATTCAGGCCATCGCTAGTCATGGCCATACGTCGCTCCACCAACCTGAACAGGGCATCACAATTCAAATTGGAAATGACCCCTGCATCGCAGAAGGATTTGAAGGCATTCCCATTGTGGGAGACTTCCGAAGGGCCGATGTCTCGCGGGGGGGTCAAGGCGCCCCGCTCGTTCCTCTTGCTGATGCCTTCCTGTATGCCAACTTTGCCATCTGCCTTAATCTTGGTGGGTTCAGCAACGCGAGCTGGAGCATCGACGGGGTCCGACGGGCTGGTGACTTGGGGCCCGTCAACCTTTTGCTAAATCACTTTGCACAGCAGCTCGGCTTTTCCTTTGATCGCGGGGGATATGTAGCCAAATCCCACCGTGCGGATGCCAAGTGCCTAAGGGAACTTAGAGAACTTCCCTTTTACGGTCAATCCTTTCCAAAAAGCTTAGGGCGTGAGTGGGTGGAATCCCAGGTCCTACCCCTTCTTGATCCATTGGACCAAGGACAAGCCTTGGCGACCGCCACCGAGCACGCTGCCTGGGCTATACTCCATGGTTTAAAGGAGGCTCCCGAGGGGCCCATTTTAGTCACTGGTGGCGGTGCGCAAAATGACTATCTCATAGAGCTGCTTCGTGCTGGCTCAAATCGCCTTTGGCAGATCCCAAGCGCGGAAGATCGTGACTTCAAAGAGGCCACGTGCTTTGCTTTTTTAGGCCTGCGACGACTGCGAGGCGAGGTAAATGTTTGGGCTTCGGTTACAGGAGCAAGCTCGGATGGATGTGATGGCACAATCTTCGCTCTTGCATAGGAAGGAATGAAGGGGAGGACGGGCATTTCCCCCTTACATTTACGTTCCAACATAAAAATCGACCCTATGTACTCTCTAATGATTGCCGTTTTCGTTCTCGGATATGCGGCTATTGCATTTGAACACAGCCTAAAAATTGATAAGGCCGCCGCCGCGCTCGTAACCGGCGTTTTATGTTGGACCATTTATGTTTTTGGCGGGGCTGATACCCACGACGCAGAGCATCACTTACTGGAGCACCTCAGTGAAATTTCTGGCATTCTCTTTTTCCTTCTGGGCGCCATGACCATTGTCGAAGTGGTCGATTCACATGAAGGCTTCGCGGTCATCACCGATAAAATTTCCACCAAGAGTATCCGAAAACTCCTTTGGATCATTGCGATCTTAACTTTTTTCTTTTCCGCCATCTTGGACAATCTCACGACTTCGATTGTCATGATTTCATTGCTTCGAAAGCTCATCAAAGACCAACCTACTCGGTGGTTCTTTGCAGGAATGGTGGTGATTTCGGCCAACGCAGGCGGGGCATTTTCACCTATCGGAGACGTAACAACGACCATGCTTTGGATTGGAGGTCAAGTCTCTGCTCAAAACATTATCGCCTTCATTTTTCTCCCCTCCGTGGCCTGTCTTTTGGTGCCCTTGATTTATTTGAGCCTTACCCTTAAGGGAGAGGTGATTCGACCCGAGGAGGAGGACATCAAAACCAAAGACCATCAAATCAGCAAAAAAGAACAAATCACGGTTTTGACTGCCGGGGTTGTGGGATTGCTTTTTGTCCCTGTTTTTAAGACTGTGACTCACTTGCCGCCATTCATGGGCATGATGTTTAGCCTGGGAGCTTTGTGGTTAATCACGGACATCATGCACCGAAACAAAGCCCCGGAAGTGCGCCGTTCCATTGGGGTTTTGGGCGTGTTGCGAAAAGTAGACACCCCATCGGTACTCTTCTTCTTGGGAATCCTCTTGGCGGTAGCCAGCCTTCAAACCGGAGGGCAGCTCATTGACCTCGCTGCGGCACTTGATACCGGCATTGGAACTTCGACCCAAACAGGTATTTACATAGTCGGCTCTATCATCGGAGTCCTCTCTGCGATCGTCGACAACGTTCCTTTAGTCGCCGCCTCGATGGGAATGTATGAGATGGTCCCTGGGACCTATTTTGCCCACGATGACCTGTTCTGGAAATTCTTAGCGTACTGTGCCGGCACCGGAGGGTCTCTCCTTATCATTGGTTCTGCCGCAGGGGTAGCCGTCATGGGCTTAGAACGCATACCTTTTGGTTGGTACCTAAAAAAAATTAGCTACTTAGCCCTCCTTGGATACCTTGCTGGAATTGGCGCTTACATTCTTCAGCGCTGGATCATCTTCGGTTAAGGAAAATCCCATCGAAAGCCCGTAATTTTAGAACCGTCAAGCAGCGGTGCAAAATGTAGCGGCACCAAATTTGATTTATACACGTTAGTCTAAAAAAACCCAACGACATGTCGATGTCCTTCTTACAAATTGAACTTCCCGGCGAGGCTTCAGTGGCTATGCCCTCAGAAGCTAGCCCAAGCCAAGAGACCTTGAGTATCATGGATTTAATGCTATCGGGTGGTATTGGTGGTCAAATCATCATGACACTCATGGTGCTTTTGTCCATTGCGATGGTCTACATTTTCGTCAACCGCATGGGCGCTCTCAAGCGGGCCAATAAAATTGATCCTCAGTTTATGAAGGACATCAAAGACCATGTGGCATCGGGCAATGTGCAATCCGCGATCAACTTATGTGAGCGTTCGGACAGTCCCGTGGCTCGGATGATTCTCAAAGGATTGACACGCATCGGAAAGCCGCTACAGGATATCTCAGCGTCTATTGAGAATCAGGGCAAGTTGGAAATTCAGCGTCTGGAGCGCAATCTCCCATATCTCGCAACGATCGCCGGCGGAGCACCTATGTTAGGTCTGCTAGGCACTGTGATTGGTATGATCTTGGCCTTTAAAGAAATGGCCAATGCGGGTGGTGGAGTTCAAATCGACATGCTCGCCGAAGGTATTTATGTAGCCATGACCACCACTGCGGCAGGACTTGTCGTAGGAATTTTTGCATACTTCGGTTACAACTTTCTAGTGACCCGTGTTGAGTCTGTAATCTATAAAATGGAGACCTCGAGTACAGAGTTCTTGGATCTTTTGGACGAACCCGTTTGATTCCTGTCGAATGAACCTCAAAAACCGAAGTAAAGTATCTGCAGAGTTCAACATGTCCTCCATGACGGACATGGTATTTCTTTTGCTGATCTTTTTCATGCTGACCTCCACCTTGGTGACAACGAGCGCCTTGGATGTGATCCTGCCAAAAAGCAAGGCGCAGACCGTTAAAAAATCAACGGTCACCGTCACGATTAACCCTGATTTACAGGTATCCGTAAATAGTGATATTGTCGATATAAGTCAGTTAGAATTAGTCATCCTTGAAGCCGCAGCGAACGATCCGGAGGCCGTAATCATTCTTCGGGCCGATGCGTCGGTCCCCACGGGAGAGACCGTCCGTGTGATGGATATTGCTTACCGCAATCGGATTAAAATGGTGCTTGCTACAGACCCTTCTTAAAATGACATCACAAGAAAATGACGAAAAGAATGATCGCCGTCGCGGCTGGGTTACCACCCTCTCCGTGCACGCGGTGCTTTTAGTTCTTTTTGCCTTTTTTGGCCTGACCTACCAAGACCCTCCTCCTGAACTTGGAATTCCAATCAACTTTGGCTACGAAGAAGATGGTGCAGGCGAAACAAGCGCGGCCCCTGCTGAGGCAGTGACTAGCCCATCCAGTTCAAGCAGTGATCCTGCAGAAGCTGCCATGACGCAAGACCTTGTTGATGCCGTTGCCGTTGCAGACAAACCTAAGGATAAGCCCAAGGTTGAGTCAACGACGCCAACAGAAACGGAACAAAACAAAGCGAAAGAGCCCGAGAAACCCAAGGTTTCAGACGCTTTAAACAACCGCTTAAAGGGTGGATTTAGTCAATCCAGCACCTCTCCAGGAACTGGGAGCGGTCAAGGAAATACGACCGGAGGAGGCGACCAAGGCAAACCTACAGGCGATGCCCAAGGAAACGGCCTCGGCAATGGCGGCAGAGGCAACAGCGGCGATTACCAGCTCGGTAGCCGTCGAGCACTTGAGCGGCCCAAGCCAATCTACGATTGCGAAGGCGATGGCGTGGTGGTGGTCAAAATTTGGGTTAACCGCAACGGTGTAGTTCAACGCGTTGAAGGCGGGGTGAGTGGATCTACCACATCCCAATCTTGTTTGATTACTCGGGCGGAAGAAGCCGCACGTAAAACCCGTTGGGAAGGAGACCCATCTGCGACCGACCTGCAGGTAGGAACGATCAAATATCGATTTACTCGACAGTGAGCCGCTACCACGAAACACTGGAATGGTTGTATGCCCAACTCCCGGTGTTTCAGCATTCAGGAGGACAGCTTTCTTCATACAAATTAGATCTAAGCAAAACCCAGTCCTTCATGGAAGTCCTGGGAAATCCCGAACGAAATTTTCCTGCCTTTCATGTGGCCGGAACCAACGGTAAGGGATCCACCTCCCATATGCTGGCTAGCTGCCTTCAAGAAGGGGGCTACTGTGTGGGCTTGTATACTTCTCCACATTTAGTCTCGTATACTGAGCGGATTAAAATCCAAGGGCAAGAACTTTCGGAGGAAGCCGTTGTCCATTTTGTCGATCAGTGGAAATCCCAATTCATTAATCTGGAGCTTAGCTTTTTTGAAATGAGTGTAGGCATGGCTTTTCAGGCCTTTGCTGATGCTAAAGTGGATGTTGCAGTGATCGAGGTGGGCATGGGCGGCCGATTGGATAGCACGAATGTCATCGAATCAATTGTGACGGGCGTTACTACCATCGATCTAGATCATCAAGCCTTTTTAGGGGACAGCCGTGCACTCATTGCACGCGAAAAGGCGGGGATTTTTAAACCGAGTATTCCCGCGGTCGTGGGTCAACGCGATCCCGAAACGGAACCTGTTTTTCTCGAGCATGCCGCTAAAACGGGCTGTCCATTGGTTTGGGCTGAAGACTACCCCTTCGCATTGAGTTCCTGTGACTTGCTCGGAAACTATCAAGAAAGTAATCAACGCGTCGCACGTGCGATGTTGGCTGCCCAGAAGCACTTCCTTCTGAGCGAAGCAACAATCCAAGCAGGACTTCAAAAGGTAGTCTATAACACAGGCCTACAAGGCCGTTGGCAAATAGTCCAGGAAGGACCGCTGGCCATTTTTGATACGGCCCACAACCCACAGGGATTGCGGGCTACGATGAGCCAGTTCACGCAGCTTGAAGGGGGATTGATGCACCTTGTAATCGGCATGGTTGGGGATAAAGATGTCAGTGCAGCATTGGGCTGCCTGCCCAAAGAGGCGCGCTACTATTTCTGCGCTCCACGTATTCCACGAGCCCTAGCCGTACATGAAATTCAAGCTAAATCTGAAACATTAGGCTTACATGGTATGGCCTACAATTCCGTGGCAGAGGCCTGGGAAGCTGCTTTGTCGGCAGCAAGTAAAGACGATCGAATCTATCTTGGGGGTAGCACATTTGTTGTGGCCGATGCGCTCACCTACCTCAAATAGTGACACGCTTAGAAACGCCAACTCAAACCTGAATTTATCCCGTAGGTAAAATTCGGGACATCCGTACCTGCTGGGTAGGCATCATAATTCAAGTTCCCTGAAATGGTCAAATTTATTTTCGGGGAAATTGGCGTGCTAAAACGACTGTTAATCACCACCCTAACATCATCCCACTCCGAAATCCGAGGCTGATAATAGGCAATGGTATTGATTCGGTACTTTTCCTTAATAAGCAGATCAAGGCTCATGTAGGTACTCATTCGGAGCACCGACTCATAGGTCCCGGTCACCGACTCAATGTCCAACTCATACATGACCAATGGGCTGAGGAAGAAATTTACTGTCTTGCTATCAATGGCGCGAAAACGAGGGCCACCTCCGATGTTAAATCGCTGGGCAATACGCATCGGCTTATTGGATTGCCATTGAAAAAAGAGCTCTCCGGTCCAATCATCTGACCATTCTACATTATAGCGGCCATGGACAAAGCCATTTTGCTCAAAAAGCAAGGCATCTCCGCCGACGCGGGTACTTAGGTTCCCGTTAAAAATGGCATAGTAGGATTCTTTCCCTTGAGTTTTCCTAAAATTCGCTGAGGTGCTCAAACGAAGAAGAAGGGCTTGGGTTCCCCCAAAATAGAAACTTCCATCCAGCACACCATGTGTTCCTGGCTCGCTACCTGTCAGTCCACGCATGGCTTCCACATTCACCACTTGGGCCTGAAGGCCGAGGCTTAGAAGTCCTAAAATGATAAGAATTCGTCGGAGCATAGGGCAAATGTAATCGCAAGCGGCTTTGGCGTACCTTTTTGGCATGAAAAGATCACTCCTCTTATTGATGTTTTTACCCTGCTTGGCCTTTGCGCAACCCAGTGATTTGCTTCAGCGCATTGTGGCATTCCAGGAAGATTTAGCTCCCAGCTTCCGGGTGAAAACCTTGAATTTGGGCGGGGAATCTCTCGGAGCTTTACAAAATGAAAGTCCCGAATACCGCAACGATTTTAAACTCGAAGGGCTTGAAAAGCAATTGGACAATCTCGAACGCAATGTCCGTTATGACGTCTATGTCCACGTATTCCACTTTGCAGAAAGTGATGATCTAAATTGGGCGATGAAGCGCTGGCTGCCCGATTTTATTGATGGCTCAAGTATCCGTCCGGGTCGAGACAGTCGCTC
This sequence comes from Schleiferiaceae bacterium, assembly GCA_029254375.1. Taxonomy (GTDB): domain Bacteria; phylum Bacteroidota; class Bacteroidia; order Flavobacteriales; family Schleiferiaceae; genus TMED14. Next base: position 16,465 of record JAQWXR010000014.1, read on the forward strand.
GGTACCCCATGTAGACCCAAGTATCGTGGTAATTGACGGCAAAACCATTACCGTAATGACATTGCCATGCCAGCAGTTTTCGGTTAATACTTTCCGTGATTGGCGGAGTAAAATGCTCACGTACTTCGGCAGCCCAAGCGCTGTTATGATTGAAGTCGCAGGCTGTGAAGGCCCATTGATGTGGTCAAAGAATCCCCCAGACCCTAAGGATAGGACCTGGAAGTAATCCCCTGGCTAGACCAATGGTACTGGACCGCCTGATGAATGTGTCGGGCCTGAACCCATTGAAGGCCCTCCAAATCCGCGAGGGTTCGTGCCACTTTACACACCGATTGTACTGCACGCTCGCCCATTCCCTGGCGCTGCTGCCAAGCTCTCACGTCCGCCGCGGCGCGCGATTGCAGACAAAGGCTCGACCACAACAATTCATCTTCTAATTGCGCGTTGAAGCATCCTGCACGATTAATTTGGCGTTCGCGGGCCCAGCGAACTCGCTGGAGAAACTCAGGCCAAATCACGGATTGCTCATCCTCCTCAGAATGCACATGCCCGATCACATGAAATCGCTCCAACCAAGGTGGAGAAAATCGACGTTGGTAGGCTTCAACCCGCGCTGAACTGCAGTGGCAGGCCCTCTTCGCATGACCCGAAAATCCGCATGGGCAAGGATTGCTGGCCGCACTGTAATACAGCTCTTGAATTGATCGTTCCAATGGCTTGCGCATCGCCTCGATGGCTTTAAGAGGCCACTCCCCTATCTCGTCAAGAAAAAGATGTCCCCCTCGGGCATCCTGAAGCCATCGCTCAATTCCTATTCGGCTACTTCGAGGTGGTATGGGCTCCACAAATGGGCCGGGTAGTGCCTGAAGTTGTTGATCAATTTGCCATAATACCCTGGCGATTCTCGTTTTTCCTGTCCCGGGTGGCCCCATCCAAAAAGCAGGATGCCGACCTGCGGCAACCACCTCCAACATTCGCTGCATGTCTGACGACAAACGCAATACCGGGAAAGAGACGGCATTCTGAACCTTTATATGGCCCTGAGAAAGCGGCGGAAGTCCATGAACCACAAACGACTCCACCTCTAATAGATTGCTTACGCCCACAATTCTTGGATTCTCGGCAAAAAAATCCTCTTTGATTTTGTGAGGCACGCATCCCCATTCCACCGAATCTGGCAATGCTGGGAATTGTCGAACGGGGACGGGAATAACCGCCCCGCGTAAATCTACCCGTCCAAACATGAAAAAACCACCAGGACGGGGAGCACCCCACTGATTGGATCCTAGAAGCACCCCCACGGCGAGAGCCAAATCCACTTCCTGACCCACAGAGCTTCCTTCCGGGGGGCTAGCCAAGGCCGTCACCCGCTTTCCTGGCCATTTCCAGGTATAATTCCGAAATGCCGCATGTAAGCGCTGCGGCCATTCTCTACTTCTTGGGTCCTTTCTGCCTGACCATTGAAAGCTATACCCCGGCTGAACTGCAACCTGAAGTTGGACAAACTCTGAATCTGCTAGGCAATACGTCCAAACATCGTGTATCATGGTTGCAATATGCTGACCAGGCGAATGGAAGCCGGTATGAAACGACTCTCACTAGGTAATCCCTTGGGGATGCATTTTTCGTATTTAGAAGAAAGAGGGACTTGGAACGGAGGCCACTTCTTGGATTGCCTCCCAAACCGAATCTGGCGAATGGTTTTTACACGCAAAGTCCGATCGTGAACAGCTGGATTTCCCATAGATACTGCATGGAAAACAAGCCAAATTGGTCGGGACCAAATCCCGGTGCAGACTCAGCTGCCGTGGGGCAAATCCCGCTTGAGGAGAAGTGCCCATCCAAAGGGTTACACTCGGGGTGCCGTGAAGAGCTGCCAAGTGTTGATTCGCTGAGTCTGTCACCACCGCGACGGCCGCTGATTTCCAATACACCAACTCTTCTTCTAGGGCTGGCGTCTCTACGACGGGTCCCTGCCATTGCTGGGCTTCAGCTTTTGACGCCATGAGCACTACCCGTCCACCGTGATCCATCCAGCGTTGAGCCAATGCCGCAGCATCGATCAAGGGCATGGATTTACTGGCTTGAGCTGAAAATGGGGCGAGAATCATCACTTCACTCGGCGCGCGCTGTTCCCATTCCAGATGGCCTGGCCAAAGGATAGGAAAACCAGCCTGGGCAAAGGCTTCCGCATAGAGCGACTGGATGGATGGAAGTGCCTTGCATTTCCTGTTGAGAAAGGCCTTTCGGGCGGAGCGATGCTTATCCAAGCGGCCAATTTTGGTGCCCAACATGGCCGCCAGAGAGGTCCCTAGCCTTGTGCGCAGATGGGCGTGCGCATCTACCCAAGCGATGGGACTGTGCGTTCGGATCCATCCATAAAAAAATAGATTCAATGCTATTGGATTGCGGTAGCTCTCCTCGAGGTCCAAGCCAATCACGTCAATAGTAGGATGGGAGGGCAAATGGGGCAGGTAGCCTGAACGGGTGAAAAAAGTAATTCTCAATGTTGGATTTGCCTCCGCCACGGCGGTCATAACAGGCCACAGAAGGAGTACATCTCCCAAGGCAGAGAAACGCACAACGGCCATTTTGGACAGCTTCATGCTCACTTAACGTGGTAGAGCGCAGGATTGGTGTCCGGGTCGTTGTAGAGTTTGTGCTGTTCATAGCGCACGTAGCGCACCGCCCCCGAAAGGAGATCATCTACTAAGCTGTCAATGGCCAAACCCAAGTGCTCTAATTGTTGATTTAAGACGATTAAGCGAGGGTTTGCGCGCTCGGCCGCCCGCCCACCTCGTTCCACTTCCACCCTCATGTGAAAGCGCTTGAGATGTAGAATGCTCAATCGATCGAGGGCCCAGCCAAGCGACTCCGTACGCAGTGAAGGGACGACTTCTCGAATCTCGGGAGAAAGTTGGGCTTGAAGCAAATGATCCATTGCCTCAACCGCATCAGTCCGCGCTTGATTCAAACTGTCTATTCGTCGCTTCAGGGATAGGACTTCGGGGCCACTTAAATCCATTCGTCGAATTTCATCTTCCAAATGCCATTGCACGGTGTCAATCCACGCTTTAGCAAAAAAGTGACCATCCAAATCTTTCGGCGCTTCAGGGAAAGAGGGGTCCAATTCAGGCTGTGCATGGTAGCGCGCGATAGCTCGCTCAAATTCTCCGGATGCCTGGGATGCCAGCCTCTTCATTTTAGTGTCTTTGCTGGTATTCGGCAAGGCCCTCATTTAACCATTTCACAAACTTGGCCACATCGGGATCCCACGCCGCATGGCTATTCAACGCCGTCCAACCTTCATGTGGGTCCACCATAATGTAATAAGGTTGCGCATTCGCGCCATACGTAGACGCTTGGAAATCACTCCATTTTTGGCCAATTCGCTTGATCTTGCGACCTGCAGCATTCGTGTATTGCTCGGATTCTGGAAGCTCAACAAACTCATCTACATAGAGCGATACGAGTACCACCTCTTCTTTGAGGATGCGATGGACTTCGGCATCCACCCAAACCTGCTCTTCCATCTTGCGGCAGTTGACACATCCCCAACCGGTAAAGTCCAACATAATGGGCTTATTGACCTGCTTGGCGTAGGCTTTAGCATCCTCCAAGGTATTGAAGCACGGCAAGCCGTCTGGGCAAGCGATTCCCGTGTAGCCCGATGTGCTCGCTTCTTCAACTCCTCCTAGGTATGCCCCTCCTGGGGATTCGGCATAATGGGCGGGGGGAGGGAAGCCTGCGATTAATCGCACGGGCGCTCCAAAGGTGCCCGGCAATAAATAAAATGCAAGAATGAAGAACGTCGTTCCAAATAGCATACGAGACACGCTAAGCGATTCAACCTTGTCGTCGTGGGGCATTCGGAATACGCCAAAGAGGTAAAAGGCAATCAAGAAACTGATGGCGGTCCAAACGGCTATAAAAAGTTCGCGGTTAACCCAATGGGCTTGCCATGTCATATCTGCTGTGGAGAGGAACTTTAGCGCAAAAGCGAGTTCCAAGAAGCCCAAGACCACTTTCACCGTATTCATCCAGCCACCTGATTTGGGCAGGGATTGCAACCATCCGGGGAAGGCCGCAAAAAGCATGAAGGGCAGGCTCAATGCAAATGAAAAGCCAAACATTCCCATCGCCGGACCGAGTAATTCACCGGATTGACTCGCGCGAACTAAAAGGGAACCGATCAAAGGACCCGTGCAACTGAAGGATACAAGGGCTAAGGTAAAGGCCATAAAGAAGATCCCTATGAGCCCTCCCTTTTGGGACAAGGTATCAGTACCGTCTACCCATTTGCTGGGAAGGGTGATTTCAAAAGCTCCAAAGAAACTGATGGCAAAGACCACAAAAAGGCCGAAGAAGAAAAGGTTGAACCACGGATTCGTTGCCATGGCATTCAATGCATCAGGACCAGCCATGGCGGTGATTAAAAGGCCAAGAGCCACGTAGATCACATTGATACTTATTCCATACGTGACCGCCTTAGAAATACCTTCTGCCCGAGACTTGCTCTGCTTTAAGAAAAAGCTTACAGTCAAGGGAATCATCGGGAAAATGCACGGCATAACAAGGGCCAAGAAGCCCCAACCCATGCCTTCAAGGAATACGCCCCAATGGCCTTGCTTGATTACGGTTTCATCAGCAGCTGGCGCGGGTGACAGCTTGGAAAGGCTGGCCTCCATTGAGGCGCTTGCCGAATCCGATTCGTTTGCGTCCAGGTCAGAAGCCACGTCCATCCCTGCGTCCCTTTGAAGTTTTTCCTCAATGGCAACGAGACCTACGTCCCTTGCGGACGTATTTTTCTGCGCAGAAATGTTGAACGTCAAAGGAATGTATTCCGGAAATAGGCACATTTCGTCATTGCAAACCTGGAACGACACTTCCGCTTCAACGGTCAGAGCACCTGGGCCTTCTATGCTTGCCATTTGGACAAAACGAGCCGAACGCTCAAAGTAGGCCAACTCCATGTTGAACTGCTTGCTGTATTCGATGCGCGCTTCCGGCTCCTCAAAGCCTCCAAAGATGGTGAGTCGAGGATCTGCGGTGAGGGTAAACGTAGTTGCCATGGGACCATCTTCCCCGGATTTTTGAGAATACATGTGCCAAGAACCCTCAATACTCGCCAGAGCAATGAGCTTAACCGTGCCGTCAGCTTGACGTTCCGTTGAGGTTTTCCACTTGACGGGTTCGATGATTTGGGCCGAAAGATGGATAGGCATCCAAGCCATGCAGGCCAAAAGGGCCCAGCGAAGGAATATCTTCATTCAACAAAAATAACTCTTCTATGCTTTAGAGGCATCCTCTTGAATACGCCAGATACAAGAATCTGAACTGACGACGGCAACTCGCCGCGAAAGTCGAAGGCCAGGAACCCAATAAACCTCTCCGGGTCCCGCATCCACGGCGAGAACAAGAAGCTCCTTTCGATACATGGCTGGAAGCTTTCCTTCCGTCAAGACATCGGAGAGTTTTTTACGTCCTTTCATACCCAAAGGATAGATGAAATCTCCTTCCATCCAAAGCCGCCATTGCCATGATTTACAGCGATCCGAAGAGAGCACAGGGGAAGCCAAGCTTCCTAAATCCGCTCCAGGGACGAACGTCTTAGGCTCCATGGTCCAGAGATGATCTGGCTGCCATTGCATGCCATCCCAAAATGGTCCGAACAATTGAGAACTGCGGACCATGGATAGGGCTACAGGGCTTACGTCTCGGCTGCAAGGGGTCGGTCGAAGTAGAAGACCTTCTCGCTCTGCCCAAAGTTGCCAACCGCCTTTTTCAAGCATAGAACCCACTTGGGATGAACTCAGGGCATGCACCGCGTCAAAATCAAACGCCCCATAGTTTCGAAGGATATACCAAACAATCACCGAAGAGTGGGGATGATCCAAGACATCCCGATACAGCACCTTCGCTCCAGGTACCGATTTGGATGGGCCAAGATAAAGCACACTCTCTCGTGTGATCGAGGCGTCGACAAAGGCTTGAAGTTCTCTCAGGTTTCGGAGGGTCGTCTGAAGGCCGGAATTGGCCTGTGGCATGGCTTCTCGAAGGGCAGGTAGGGCGTGGTGACGCAAATGATTTCGGGTGTACTTATCTTCTGCATTGCTTGCATCTTCGCGCCATGAGAGTCGATTCTTCTCGGCATAGTCGATAATATCCGCCTTGGCCAAGTGATACAATGGGCGAATCACATCCCCCGACCTTGGCGCCAAAGCAAGTAAGCCATCTAAACCCGTCCCGCGTGCCGCATGAAATAGAAACGTCTCGGCGGCATCGTCCGCGTGCTGCGCCGCTAGGATAGCTTGAAGCCCGCGCTGCTGAAGAATTTCACGTCCTGCCGCATAGCGAAAATGCCTAGCCCGGGCCTGCAGGTCAGAATCATTGCCAAAATCACTCTGCACCCGACGTTGGTGATATTCTACGGAGTGATTCGCAGCCCACTGAGCCACGAAGGCCGCATCCTCGTCTGAGGCTTCGCCGCGCAAACCATAATGAACGTGGAGAATTTCAAATGAAATACCCAAGACATGTAGGGCATGAGCTAGGACCATAGAATCCTGACCTCCTGAACAAAATAGCAAGTATGCCCGAGCATCTTCGGGCTCTTCCGAAAGGTATTCTTTGATATGATGCTCGAGCCTATTCATGTGTTCCGAGCGCCGCCATGGGTGCCTTCATTTTTAGCTTCAATTCCTTCCATTCCTGTTCGGGATCTGCCCAAACGGTTAATGCAGATCCAGCCCAGGCTGACCATTGATCACAATCAGCATTCGCCATCAAACTGCGGATAACCACATTAAAATCACATTCTCCCTCGGGACTCACATAACCCAATGCCCCGCTATACCATGCGCGGCGAGCACTTTCATGCTCATCAATGCGTTGCATGGCTCGGATTTTAGGCGCGCCTGTCATACTACCCATGGGAAAACTTGCTTGAATGACGGAAATCCAGTCAGCTTCAGAACGCAATTCGGCACGGACAGTTGAAACAAGATGGTGGACGGTGGGCAATGAGCGCACTTGGAGATACCGAGGCACAGTAACCGTCGTTGGACGCGCTACCCGACTGAGGTCATTGCGGACAAGGTCCACTATCATGGTATTCTCTGCCCGCTCCTTTTCGGAGGCGAGTAAATCAGCGGCCGGTCTGTGTCGCTCTGCCGTTCCTTTTATTGGTTGACTGTAGGCCACCTGTCCATTCTCTTCATTTCGAATACTCAGATAGCGTTCAGGAGAAGCAGACAATAGCCATGCCTCCGGGCTTTTATGGAGACCAGCCATGGGCGCGTCTGCTCGATTCTGAAGTGATTGATAGGCATGAATCGGATCAGCCCATCCTTGACCGCTCCAGCGCATACAGAGGTTGGCTTCATACAAGTCCCCTTTGTTCATAAAGGCTTGCAAGGAACGTGCTTTTCGGAGGTATTCTGCTTCGCTGTGCTCGGACTGCAAACGGACGGGAGGATGCGTCGACTTCAGCCGGTCTTCCATTCCTCGTCGTGATTGCTTAGCGCGCAGCTGGATATCCGCCCACCATTCTGCCGCCGTCGAAGTGATGGACCTTGGCCGATGTAACGTCAACAGCGTACCCTGACATTGCACTACCCATTCAGGTTCGTAAAAATCCCAATCAGGCTGGTTACTCAAGGCGCCATGCCGGCTTTCAATCGTTGCCTCCAACGCGTTTTTTGCATCATAGGCAATGACGCCAAACCACCACGTGGGTTTGGCGCGCCACGCGGCGGCTAATTCAGACCAAGTTTCGGAGCTGGCTGTGTCTATCCGATGCCGGCGAAGGCACCCTCCGGCCGCCAACCAGTTAAATCGATCCAATGGCTCTTGAAAAGCCCCATGCGCTCGACCTGTTTCGAGAATGGTGAAATGAGAAAAACTAGGCGCAGCGTGGCGCAAGCCCGTCTGAACTTCAGCGGGCGCAGCGTCTAAAACCTGCGCCGTGTAGGGCATCTTAAGCGTGTATGGCGCGTTTACCGGTAGCGTCCAACGCGGCTTCTTTGATCGCCTCCGTATACGTTGGGTGACCATGGCAGATGCGTGCAATATCTTCCGCCGAAGCGCGAAATTCCATGGCAACAACCGCTTCCATAATCAAGTCTGCTGCACGTGCAGCCACCATGTGCACACCAAGTACCTCATCGGTTTGTGCATCCGCAATAATTTTGACCATTCCATCCAAATCATTGGAAGCTCGGGCACGACCGAGGGCGCGCATGGGAAAGGAACCCACTTTGAAGGCGCGACCGCTTTCCTTAACTTGAGCTTCAGTCTGGCCTACCCCTGCCACTTCAGGCCATGTGTAGACAATGTTTGGGACCAAGTTGTAATCGATGTGAGGCTTCTGACCCGCCATGTGCTCCGCTACCGCAACACCTTCTTCCTCTGCTTTATGGGCGAGCATGGCGCCACGGACTACATCGCCAATGGCATAAATATGGGCCACAGAGGTTTGAAGGTGATCGTTCACCGAAATTCGACCTCGCTCATCTGTGCTCAGTCCTACCGCTTCAAGATTGAGGCCGGACGTATAAGGTTTGCGACCAACCGCGACCAAGACATAATCTCCTTCTATCGCGAGTGTTGCGCCCTTTTTATCGACCGCTTCTACGGTGACCACGTCTTTTTTGCGAGAGACTTTTTCCACTTTGGTACTCATGTGGAAGGTCATGCCTAACTTCCGAAGGCTGCGCTGCAATTCTTTACCGCAAGCCGCATCCATGGCTGGGATTAAGCTATCTGCATATTCAACCACGGTGACGTTGGCACCCAAACGCTTGTAAACGGATCCTAGTTCCAGTCCGATGACACCGCCTCCAATAACCACCATATGCTTAGGGACTTCAGATAGTTTGAGGGCCTCTGTGGAGGAAATAATGCGCTCTTTGTCAAATTTAGCAAAAGGCAATTCGATGGGTTTAGAACCGGTAGCAATAATCACATGCTTCGCGGTGATTTCCGTCGCGGATGCGCCTAGCACTTGAATGGTGTGCGCATCTTTAAAACTACCGACGCCATGGTGAACATCGATGTTGTTCTTCTTCATCAAGAAGTCAATGCCTTGACACGTGACGTCAATGACGGATTGCTTGCGCGCAATCATCTGCGTCATGTTCACGGAAGGGCTCGCGCCATCAATGCCGTGTTCCGTAAAACTGTGTACGGCGTTGTGGAAATGCTCCGAAGAATCTAAAAGCGCTTTGGATGGAATGCAGCCTACGTTGAGGCATGTGCCTCCTAATGTTGCGTACTTCTCAACGATAGCGGTTTTCATGCCGAGTTGGGCACAGCGAATGGCACTTACATAGCCACCAGGGCCTGATCCGATAACGACAACATCGTATTGCATATCCACGATTTTAAATGGGACTCCAAAGGTAGGACAGTCGGCTCGGATAGCCATTCCTTGGGCCAGGTGTTCTAGCTGCCGTTTTGGACCATTCCGTACGAATCGATTGACCCCTCAACGGCGAACTCGATGGCGAACAAAAACACTGAGAAGTAAGAGTGGAAAAAGTAGAGCTCCACCACGGCCAATTAAGTCTCCGTAGAGGGTAAAAAAGGTCTTCGTATCATTGAGGGTAACATACCCCGATCCCAGGCCTTTTTGGTCCCATGTTTTCAAGCCATAGGAGTATCCATCGGGGCAAATAAAGCCTGAAATCCCAGTATTCGCCGCACGAACCACGGAGCGTCGGTTTTCAATGGCTCGCAAGCGTGCATAGTGGAAGTGGCTCACATGGCCCAGGCTATTGCCCCACCAGCCATCATTAGTCATGATGGCGAAGAGGTTGGCCCCATGTTGGGCATACTCACGAACGTAGGCCCCGTAGTCTTGCTCCCAACAGATGATCGGCGCAACTTTGATCGACGTGTCGGCCAGCGCAAAAACTTCGCGCTCTTCTTGTGTTCCCAAGGTGCCTGTAGTTCCACCGAAAGCGATGGTCGCATCCCCAAGAAATGATCGCAGAAGGCTTCCAAAAGGCATGTATTCTGCTCCAACCACCAACTTGGATTTGTGATAAAATTCCATGGCTTGGCCATTGGTCAATTCGATGGCCGAATTGTAGCTGTCATAAAAGCGCGTTTGCGCGGCATCGTAGGCTCGTGCACTGGGAGTTTTTGTTTCCTTGACAAACAGCTCATAGGTCGAAGCGCCAAGTAAAATAGAGGTGTTCGGGTAGGCCGTCAAAACAGCATCCAATGCATGAATGGGCTTAAATGCATTTCCATAGCGCTCCTGAATACCTTCATGAAGGAAGGTTTCTGGGAAAACGACCAAATCAGAAGGATAGCGCTGAACCCGGTGCTTATCAGTCTGCTCAATGGCCCCAAAGTCCTTTAACAAACTGTCCGCCCAAACTTGCGCTTGCCACTGATCCGGAGTAGTAAATTTTTCCGCATAGGGATCCACATTAGGCTGAACATAGGTCGCCCAAATTTGGCGCGAATTTTCGTCGTTATAATTCCCCCAAATGGCCAAGCTTATTAGCAAGGGTAGGCCCCACACATAGGGCAACGGAGAGCGAAGCATAGATTTCCAAGAGGACCATACGATTCGACCTTCTGCATCCTTGATCTTGTAGCAGGTCTCGACAAAAACGATGTTGGAAACCAACAACCACAGCGTACCACCGCGGTGCCCTGTGTATTCATACCATTGGACAACTGAAGGGCTAGCTGCAAACGCATGCCCAAGATCCAACCAAGGAAAACTAAATGCCCAATTTTCGTGGAAGACTTCCAAGGCGAGCCAGCCACTAGCAAGCGCCCAATATCCTAAACGCTGCGAGTGAACCCGGGTCACCCAGGCATAAAAAACCCACACTGTGGCCATGAGACCCCCGTTAATAAGCACCGTAGCAACGACACCCGACCAATGTGCATTCCACACCCAAAAAGTAGTTCCCAGGTTGAATAAGCCCATACTCAGCCATGCAATCCCAAACGTCCGCCATCCCTTTTTTCCTAGGGCATCATGGCGAATGTTGCGCTCAACAATGAACATCGGCGCGAGGGCAAAAAGCCACGTAAAAGTGAAAGGCTGAGTTTCTACCCCCCATACACCAGGCCAAAAAAGGCAGAGCAGGACGGCCGTCGAAATGGCAAGTAAAAAGTTCTTCATGGGCGAGTATAAAAGTACGGCTACCTTTGACTTTATGCGATGGATTCCTAATGCCTTTACCCTGGGCAATGCTCTAATGGGCTGCTTGGCTTTAATTTTTTTAAGCCCTGTGGATTTAGAGCCCATGACCTACTGCATTGGATTGGCTTTATTGTTTGATTTACTCGATGGATGGGCAGCGCGAAAACTAGGCGTCGACGGCCCCATGGGAGTTCAGCTCGATAGCTTGGCCGACGCCATTACTTTTGGGCTTGTTCCAGGTATTTTATGGTTCGAAGCAGGTCGTTCCTTCCTTCCTTGGTGGTTCGCGCTAGTGGGATTAGCCCCCACCTTGGCTTCTATCTACCGTTTGGCTCGCTTCAACCTCGGCATGGCAGGTAGCAAAGGGTTTATTGGAATGCCCACCCCTGCCAATGCACTCTTCCTCTTTGGCGTAGTTTGGGGAATGTTTTTAGATGTTTGGCCCAAGCCTGAGGGCACAGTCGGCTTTGTCTTTTTTGGGCTCATCACCCTATGGAGCACCTTTACCTTGAATTGTTCCTGGCCCGTCATGAGCTTTAAGGACATGCCCAAAGGCGGCCCAGCCCTTGTTAGCCGAATTATTATGGCGGCCCTGTCCGTCAGTTTGTTGATAATTTTTAAGATGGCGGCTTTTGCATTCATCATACCTTTGCTCTTTGTATTTTCCGCACTTGAAGAACGACTGTTCAATCCCACTGCCTCATGAAATTCCGCGCCGAAATTGACGTAATGCCCCTGAAAGCCCTTTTGGATCCGCAAGGAAAAACGGTAGGCCAAAGCATGGCAAATATTGGCTTGACCGAGATTAGTAATGTGCGCATTGGCAAGCACATCACCCTTGAAATTGAAGCCACGAGCAAAGAGGAGGCCACAGAAAAAGTGGACATTGCCTGCCAAAAAATGCTCGCCAATCAAATCATGGAGAGCTTCACCTTCGAACTCTTTAATCAAGCGTGAACTTTCTCGCCCACCTGGTCCTTTCTCCCGGGGGAGAAAAAATCATGGCGGGCAATTTCTTCGCCGATCGCGTGAAGGGGAATCTATGGAAGACCATGGATCCCAGTTATGCTGCTGGAGTTTTGCTTCACCGCCGCATTGACTCTTTCACAGACGCTCACCCTATAGTGAGAGAAGCAAAGCAACGGTTAGACGCGTCCTACGGCTTGTTTCGCGGCGTCTTAATTGATGTGTTTTGGGATCATTTTCTTGCTAAGGATTTTGCGCGGCACACCGGGGGAATAGATCCCGCTGATTTTACGCAAAAAGCACATGATATTTTGTCTTCGCATGCCCTCGAGTTTCATCCCCGAGCTGGACAAATCGTTGAGGCCATGATTCGTGGAAACTGGCTTCTGGGCTACGCCAGTATTGAAGGAATTGACACGGTCTTAAAGCAGATGGGGAAGCGATTCCCTTACACCAACCCCTTGGCCCGCGGGAGTGAGGCTCTCATTTACGCATACGAGCCACTTAGCCGTCTCTTCGATGAATATTGGCCCGAAATCACTTCGGAATTTGGAATATATCGAATGCATAGTGCTTGATTGCGAGGAAAAAACTACTTTTCCTCTATGCTACTTCACCTCCGTGCTTTCGTTCGAATCTGCCTATTCACACTGCTGATGACCGCCATTAGCATGGCCGTACCCATCGCGAGGGTTCTTTTTGGTGGCCAAGCTGCATTCAGCGTACACCGAAAAGGCATGTTTTTGATACACAGAGTTTTAGGGATACAGTTAACGATCATTGGCGAGCTGCCAAAGGATCCCGCACTCATCATGTGCAATCATCCATCGTACTACGATATATTTTTCAATATTGGACATCGTCCTGCGGTGATGATTGTTGCCGACCAGTTTAAAAATTGGCCACTCATCGGTTGGCTCGGAAGAGGACTCAACACGATTTGGGTTCGTCGACATTCGCCCGAGGCAGGAAAGCTCATTCGCAAAGAAATCGTTCATCGCATCCGAAAGGGTTTAAGCATATTTGTTTGTCCCGAGGGCAGGACGTCCGGCACCCATGACATCCATCCAGTGAAGCCTGGCATGTTTGTCGAAGCTATGCGAAATAAGGTGCCGATTGTCTTTTACTCCATACGCTACCACTCTGCGGAGATCCCCTATTTTCATGATTTGAAAGCCGGGTTTTTACCTCACTTGTTCAGGCATCTGTGGAATGCATTACAACATCCCGTCATCGCAGTAGACTTGCGCATTTCACCGCCACGGATAATTGAAGATGTGGACAAAGGAATGCAGGATTTTTATCGATTCAACCGTTGGCACTTACGCGCTAGGTTAACGGGCCCTGTTCCAATGATTCCATCCTAGGGTTTCACGAATAGTCACATGCACATTTCTTGCGTAATTTCTTGATTCAATTGCCCTCTTTTAGGTAAAAAAAATTCGCTTTGTCGATTTACCTTGAGCAGGTGAGACAACTCATTTTAGATCAAATTAATTCGCATCTAAACCCCTCTAATCCAATGGAGATAGAAGGGGCTATCGCACTTTCAAGTCAGTTTGAACTATTAGGCTCGTATCCCCGAAGACAGGTCTTCTGGGCTCCAGGGGAGAGTCATCAAAATTTATATTTCAATACCACGGGTACCCTCGCAGAATATCGGGAGATAAATGGGAAAAATATTTGCCATCAAATCATCCCTCCTATGAGTCTTTTTTGGTCTGTACCATCTTTTATTCTGCAAGAGAACACCGATTCAACTTTGTCCTTTTTGGATGGTAGCCAAGTGTATATTCTTCGAGGCGATTCCATTCGAAATATCACTCAGCGTTTTCAATTAGATTTTATTCTGGCCAATAGCCTAAGCACTAAGAATATCTTGAAGTATGAAGAACGGATTAATGATTTGTGTCGATTGGATCCAGGGGAACGATTGAATAAAACCCTAGCTAAAAATCCCAATATACTTTTTCAACTCACCAGGGTCGATTTAGCCGCCTATTTGAATATCAGTCGTTCAACACTTTTCAGAACCTTGAATTCTTTGCACCGTGGCAACTAGAGAACATTACAAAGATTTGGAGTCCTTGGTTGTTGAACGCTGGAAAAGACCAAATGCGTTATTACTCAAGGCTTTTTTCTCGGCATTTAGTTCACCCATAAGTGTATCCAAAGGGGACATCTTGTTAGATTTGAATGATGAGTCCTATGGTTTGTACTTTGTTCTCGAAGGGGTGGTTATTGAATTTGGTCAGGACGAGACGGGTGCGTTGATCATCCCTCAAGTCTTTCAGAAAGCTGGGCTCATACTCAATTCAAACTTGATTAATCCGGGAGCCTCTGCCAAAACCAGATATAAAACAGCATCCCCCGTAACGTATATCCGAGTGGATCAGAGCGTCATTGAATCATTTAAAAATAGAGATGGCTTTGGGGAGTTGTTTTTCACCTTGCAGCAAATATTTCTCCATCAAGCGCGTGCTCATTTTATTCATCTGCTACATTTCAATCCCATTGAACACATAGCCTGGATTCACGCAAATCAGCCACTTATCTATACCACTCTGACAAAAATTCAACTAGCCGCTTTCTTGGGCGTTAGTCGTGCCACCCTATTTAGAGTATTGGGAGCGTTTAAAGCCTCCAAAGTCCATTAACATTTAGTGTATTCGTTTAATCCCGGCTGAAGTCATTCATCGGGGAGAGATTTGTCATGCTTTGGCCAAGCACTCATCTGTCTATTAACAAATACCAAAAAGCAATGAAAACGTCTTATTTGCCCATACTCATAACCCTACCCATGGCCTGGAGCATCCAAGCCATGGGTCAAACCACTGCGAATCACGATGTGGATTTCACAATTGACGAAGCCGCTATGATTCGCCTGGTTGACGCTTCGGCGGGACCTGCCCCGATCATGAATTTCCATGTTCAAGCCCCCGCCGTTCCGGGCCAAGGGTTTCCAAGTGTGGCGAGTCAAAACAGCTATCTCCAATTCACCTCAGTGAAAGGGGCTAGCCCCGATAACGTGCGTCAAGTCGATGTTGACCTCATCGGAGGAAGCCTTCCGTCAGGCATTCAACTGACCATTAGTCCAAGCCTAAACGGTACAGGGATTCTTGGCGTGGGTGCTCCCATCACGCTTTCTTCAACCAATGGATCAGGTACATTGATTTCCGGGATTCAAAGTGCGTTCACAGGTGATGCCCCCGGGGATGGAGTCATTCTGAATTACGCTTTGAATTTTGCTACCCAAAATTTAGATGCTGCCAGCGGCGGCATAATTACCCTGCGGTACACGATTTCTAACAGCTAATGAATCTGTCAACAAGGTCAGGAGGGCGCAGATGCGCCCTCCTTTTTCTCCTATGCACTTCGCTCCACGGGATAGGTCAAGTTACCGTGATCAATGGATTGTCCCATTTCAGCCCATGCGATCAAGCACTAGCACAGCACATTACACTCTACAATGCCTCGGATAGTCCCCGGACCGTTTTCATCGAAATTGATTCCACAGATCAGCCCAAGGCTCTCTTGTCGATTGCTTCTGAAAAGGTCTTAGCTCCGGGGGAGCGTCTCGATGTGCCTTTTGAATGGATGTCTAGAGATACGCTGCCCCACTTTGTTCAACTACTGATTTACGAGAATGCGCAAAAGCCTGTAAAGCATCTTTCCGGATGGACCATTCAAACCCAGATTCACTATGCCGTTCAGCTATACTACGGTTGTCTTTGTGGCCACCCACGAAGTGAAGTTCAAGCGCGCTGGGGAGAGCATTTAGAATGGTCCACTACTTCGGACCACTATTGGATTGCCAAGAGTCAAGCGTATAGTTCGGATGGGCGGGCCCTTGGTCCGGCCCAGGACCTCTTCTTGGCTCCCTTTGGGCAGCCCGTGGAACAAACACCTCCGAGCGAAGCAGCCTATGTCATCGCCTTTGACGAAAAGGGGAACCATATCGGGATTCGACGCCATGCTAACCGCGATTAGCTTAACAAGTTGGGCCCAAGCTTGGGTTTTGGCTGGCTCCCTCTACTATGGGCTCGGCGTGAACGTTCCTGCAGGAAAATACTCTATTCGCAGCCAAATAATACCTCGTGAAGTGTCTGGCATTCAAGGAAATCGATCGAGCTTGCAAATTCTCGGTCCAAGCGGCCGAATCCAGTGGGGTCAAACTGATTTGGGCCCAGGCCAAAGTATTCAACTTCGGTGGCATTCGATGGATTGGCTTCTTTTTCGGAGTAGCGACTTTAGTTGGTTTCAGTGGTTGGGACAGGGGCCCTTGGGCCTTCGTTGCATCAACATGGGGCCGCAAGGAATTCAGGCCGAGGGCCTTCAAAATCGTTGGTCTTATGCCTTCTCGAGCCAAGGCTTAAAGCAAGTAGCCTGGAAAGGTGATCTGATGCAATGGAGATTGCGTAGTAGCCCTAATCATTGGGAAAGTTTTACCAGAATATCTAGAGCCAGCCTCCGGTTGCAGGGAAAAACCCAGTGGGAAAGCAGCCAATTGCGCTTCGACTATCAGGGCAAAAGTCTCGAGTTCAATGAAACCCACAGCCATCAGGGGCTGCGTATCCAAATGATGGCCAGAGTTCCTTTGAATCAGCATCAGTTCTTCTATGCATGGGGTGGCGGCAGCATCCCTTGGCGTATGTCCTGGGAGTACCGACCAAATCCTCTCTTTCAAAGTCATATTTCCTGGAGTGACTCGCCTTATCTGCGGCGTATCGGCGTACAATTGCGTTGGCCTAAGTCGCAATGGTCCATAGGTTGGGATCAGACCCATGCAGGCTGGTCTCTGCGTTTACAGCATCCGCGTATTACCCTCCATGCTCGGCCGGATATGTGGACCGCGCGCATTACCTATTCTTCCAAGTGGTTTTGGAAAGAACGAAATATTCCCGATTTCATGGAAATTCCGAAAGCAGCCCAATTACACATTGCTAGTATCGGCGACATTGATCACGAACCATTCCCACTCGCCCTTATGGATAATGAAGGCCGAGAACATGTCATCCACCTAGTTCGTGGCAGCGATCAATGGAAATGGCATCTCGCACCGGGAATA
>JAQWXR010000015.1 GCA_029254375.1 Schleiferiaceae bacterium
GCGGCGCTAAAGGGCAGGAAGGGCTCAAAGACCACGCCGAGCGCAGCCATGATTTGGGTGGCTGTACCCAGAATCTCCGCGGCGCGCACAGGATCCGTTTTAACCACTTTCCAAGGTTCCGCATCCGCCAAGTATTTATTACCTACCCGTGCCAAATTCATAGCCTCCATCAAGCCCTCACGGAAACGATAAGCCTCCAAGGCTTGAGACACTTTAGTCGCTTGGCTTTGAATCGCTTGCATGGCTTCCTTATCCTCTGGATGATTGCCCATAGCCGGTACTTTTCCTTCACAATACTTGTGATTCAGCACCATTACACGATTCACCAAGTTTCCAAGAATAGCCACCAACTCCGAGTTGTTGCGCTGCTGGAAATCGGCCCAGGTAAAGTCATTATCCTTCGTTTCAGGCATGGTGGCGCACAAAGCGTAACGCAGCGAATCTTGCTTTCCAGGGAAATCGGCGAGGTATTCGTGCAGCCAAACGGCCCAGTTTCGGGACGTTGAAAGCTTCTCGCCCTCGAGGTTCAAAAACTCATTCGCAGGCACGTCCTGGGGCAAAATATACCCGCCATGCTGCATCAGAATGGCTGGGAAAATCAGGCAGTGAAAGACAATATTGTCCTTGCCGATGAAGTGTACCAAGCGGGTGTCCTCATCCTTCCACCATTTTTCCCAATCGTCCCCAAAGAGCTCCTGCGTAGCGGTAATATACCCTAAGGGCGCATCAAACCACACGTAGAGCACCTTGCCATCCGCACCTTCCACAGGGACGGGAACGCCCCAATCGAGGTCGCGGGTCATGCTTCGGGGCTGCAGGCCATCGCCGGCATCCAACCAGGACTTGCACTGGCCGAAAACGTTCGATTTCCATTCGGGGTGGGACTCGATGTAGGTGCGCAGTTCAGGCGCTAGCTTGTCCAAAGGCAAGAACCAATTGGTCGTCTTGCGCATTTCCGGAGCCGCGCCCGAAAGCGTAGACATTGGGTCAATCAAATCCGTTGGGTTGAGGGTGGACCCACACTTCTCGCATTGGTCGCCGTAGGCCCCAGCTGCCTGGCACTTTGGACAAGTACCTGTAATGTATCGGTCCGCCAAAAATTGCTCTGCCTCAGGATCGTAGTATTGATCGGTTTCGCGCGATTCAAACACCCCTTTTTCGTAAAGCCTTTTGAAAAAATCACTCGCAACTTCGGCATGCTTTTCTGAAGACGTGCGAGAATACACATCAAAGTCAACGCCAAAACCCGCCAAGGCATCTCGCATCATACCATGATAGCGATCTACAATTTCACGCGGCGTAACGCCTTCTTTTCGGGCCTTCATGGTGATGGCCATGCCGTGCTCGTCCGATCCGCACACAAAAGCCACCTCTTCTCCTTTCATGCGTAAAAAGCGCACATAGATATCTGCCGGCAGATAACATCCTGCCAGGTGCCCAATGTGAATGGGCCCATTGGCATAGGGTAAAGCGGCCGTAATGGTGGAGCGTTTGTAAGACTTCATGTAGGACAAAAGTACAAAGGGCAGTACCTTGGTTTGGAACTATGATACAATCCGTTTCTCCACCCTTTTTAAAGCCCGGCGACGCAGTGGCGATAGTCTCTG
>JAQWXR010000028.1 GCA_029254375.1 Schleiferiaceae bacterium
TTGAATCCAGGAGCTCCGCTCCACGGTGGGATGGCTATGCCAGCTCTGAAAATACCCGATCTCAAGTTGGATTTTGGGCTGAAACTGCCCCCAAATCGGCGCGCTTACAGCCATGAGGAGAGTGGCAAGAAGGAGGATTTGTGCTTTCATGCCATAAATCTACGCGCTCTTGAGGATGGATTGTATCTTCGGCCCCTATGCAGCCTGACTTGAGAATACTTTTGGTCTATTTCCGTGGACTGTTTTATCGATATGCCAATCCAAAGGGAGGCATTCGGTTTCGCGAAAATCTACTTACGCAAACCTTGGTCAGCCGAAGGATGTTGGCGCCGCACCCAAGAGATGCTCAACGATTGATCTTAAGCCTTCGGGGGGAACGCTATGCCAAAGAAGTCGTTCACAAAATTGTTCGTCCAGTGATTTGGGTCATTGTCTCTTGGTTGCTCATCATTCTCTATTATCGACCATGAAATTCAGTCTACTGGCTGGATTTCTTCTTGTCTCGATGGCTGCCCAAGGTCAGGCTCTCTGGTTAGAGTCAGGCTATAAGCAGGAACTTGCAAAACACAGTGACCTTTCGGTAGACATCGCATGGCGTGGTCGACCGTCTGAACAGGGTCGCGCTTTTGTGGATGTGGAATTGGACCGAACATTCGGCAAGCATTTTTTTGCTTTTTATGAATGCCGTGTCAATCTATGGGGCACCGAGGCCCGGAACACCTATGGTTTTGGCGCAGAAAAATCCATAAAATGGAAGGGCACGAAGCTCCTTACGATGGATTATTCTTGGCGCTATCATGATGATGACCGGGAGTTCCGCCAGTCGTTTGGGCTAGACCGAAAATTCGACCGGTGGAAGCCGAAATTAGAAGTTGAAACCTGGTACCGCCCTGGAGATTCTGGGAGCATTCGTCGAAAACTCCGCTCTTCTGCGGGATTGCAATACAATGCCAAGGGACCTAGTAAATGGGAAGCAGGCCTGCTTCGTCAATCTAGTTATAGCAAGAAGGGAAATTTCCAGTCGTCCGAATGGGCCATATATCTCGAGTTTCAGTGGCGTCTGCCTGGGTAAAAGATTTGGGATCTCTGCAAAGCCGCGTACCTTCGAGCCATGAACACACGCATCGTAGCCTTGTTTTTTCTGAGCAGTTTTGCCGCTCAAGCTCAAATTTTGTCCATCGACCCGCCCTTCCCGACGCAAAACGATACGGTTACCATACTTTATGATGCCACTCAGGGTAACGCTGCTTTGGTGGGAGCGAGTCCGATCTATGCGCATGCCGGGGTAATTACGACGGCCAGTGCTTCGCCTACCGACTGGAAGTTTGTTCAAGGTCAATGGGGCCAGGCGACACCCAGTGTTTTGATGAGCTCGATGGGCAATAATATCCATAAGATTGAGTATCACATGCCGAGCTTTTACGGCTACCCTACGGCCTCTACGACAGTACTTGATATGGCCTTTGTTTTTCGAAATGCCACGGGAAGTATCGTGGGCCGAAAGGCTGATGGCTCAGATATTTATTACCCCGTTTATCCAGCTAATGCGGGACTATTAGCGGCATTTTTTACGCCAGATGACCATGTCATTACAAATCCGGGGGACACCATTTCGATCCATGCAGCGGCCAATGTACAGGCTCAGCTTTCCATATACGACAATGGAATGCTGCTAGCCTCAGATACCGGCTCTATTCATCTCTACCACGATTTAGTCGTCTCTGGAAATGGTGAGCATCTAGTGGAATTGGTGGCCTATGATGGCGTCTCGACTGCCAGAGATACCGTCTATTACTTCGGGAATCCGAGTATAGTCATTCAAAATCCTCCATCAGGGATCTTGGATGGAATAAATGAAATCAACGATTCGACCGTGCTGCTCCAGCTGCATGCGCCAGGCAAGGAGTTTGTCTATGTGCTGGGCAATTTTAATGGCTTTTTACCCGATTCGGCCCAGTTTATGCACCGGTCCGTCAATGGGGAGAAGTTCTGGCTGACTCTTGACCTCCAAGCGGGCCAAAACTACAGCTATCAGTACTGGATTGATGGCTTGATCAAGGTAGCCGATCCCTATTCAGAGTTGATTTTAGATCCCTATAATGACGGAGGAATCTCATCAAATACATGGCCGAACCTGCCTGCCTATCCAATCGGTTTAACTACGGGGCATTGCACCCTGCTTCAGCCGGGTAAGCCAACATATGCTTGGCAAAACAGCAGCTTTCAAGCGCCCGTGCAGACCGATCTGCGCATTTATGAATTGCTTGTTCGAGACTTCAGTAGTCAGCGGAACTACCAGATGATCCTAGATACCTTAGACTATCTCGAGAGGCTTGGGATCAATGCGATTGAGTTCATGCCGACCAATGAATTTGAGAATAATGAAAGTTGGGGATACAACCCATCGTTCCATATGGCCTTGGATAAATACTATGGCACGCCAGATAAATTCAAGGAGCTCATTGACAGCTGCCATAGCCGTGGAATGGCAGTGATCATCGACATGGTATTCAATCATGCCTATGGCCAAAGCCCGTTGGTTCAGATGTATTGGGATGCGGGTCAGGGTCAGCCAGCCAGTGACAATCCATGGTTCAATTCGACCTGCCCACATCCCCCGTATTGTTGGGGCAACGATTTCAACCACTTGGCCCTTGAGACACAAAACTTTATGGACCGTGTGAACACCTATTGGCTGCAGGAATTTCACATTGATGGAATTCGTTTTGATTACACCAAGGGCTTTACAAATGGGGGAAATTCCGGTTGGGATGTGACACGCCAAAATCTCCTTAAACGCTTGGCGGATACCCTTTGGGCCGTCAATCCGAATACCTATGTGATTCTAGAGCACTGGGGTGACAATAATGAGGAAAAGCTGTTGTCGGATTATGGCATGATGCTTTGGGGGAATTCGACCTACAACTTCCGTCAAGGGGCTCAAGGCTATTTGCCAGGAAGCAACATCGCCTATGGCATCCACAAGCAGCGCGGATGGGATGATGCGCATTTGATCAGCTATACCGAAAGCCACGATGAAGAACGCTTGATGTACGACGTCCTCACCTATGGCAATTCCTCTCCCCAAGGCTACAAGACCTATGTCCTGAACACGGCACTTCGCCGCTCGGAATTGGCCAACGTCTTCGCCTTTGCGATTCCCGGTCCTAAAATGATCTACATGTTCAATGAATTGGGCTATGATCAATCCATTAACGATCCCTGCCGTGTGTGCAACAAGCCAGCCAATTGGGGCTACCAGCAAGTACCTGAACGGCGCCGATTGTATGACGTTACGGCAGCCGTCATGCAGCTTAGAAAGCAGGTACCAGCCAGTTTTGATGGCAGTAATTTTACGTACAATCTGGGAGCTGCGGTCAAGCGTATCAACCTACAAGACTCCTCCATGAATGTAAATGTGATAGGCAACTGGGATATCGTTTCTCAGAATGGCATTCCAAATTTCCCGCACACCGGGATGTGGTATGAATACTTCACTGCGGATTCAGTGAATGTGCTGGACCCATTTATGAGCTTTGAACTTGCGCCAGGGGAATACCGAATTTATACGGATCTTAAACTTCAAAAGCCGAGTATCACTTTGAGCGAAGAGGAGCAAGTACCTAGCGCTCGTCTTCAGATCTATCCAAATCCAGCCTATGACCAAGTTTTGGTAATTGCTCCCAAGTCGGGCGATGTGAAAGTATTTGATTTGCAAGGTCGAGAGCTTTTACGCATGGGAGTAGAAGCTCACATACCCTTTGAGCTGGATGTGCAAGGCTTGACACAGGGCATGTATGTCGTTCGTTTGGGCGATTTTGTTCAACGCTTACAAGTCATCCGATGAGTATGCTACGCTCAATCTTTCCATGTGTCCTTGGAGTATTCACATGGGCTGCGACCGCGCAGCCAGTATATCTGCTCTCTGCAAAGAAAGAGGCTGCGATTGCCCTTGGGGTAGGGAGCATGGCCGTCGGAAACCTCTGGCTTGGTCAGCAACTGCAAGGCTTCAGTGAAGCGGAATTGGCCGCCCTAGATGCTTCATCCGTGCCCACTTTGGATCGATGGTCCTTAAATCGATGGGATGAATCGGCGGGACATCGCTCGGATATCCTATTTTATGCTGCGGCAGCCTGGTCTTCTGCCACTGTGCTGATGCCCGCATGGGAAGAAAAAAATATTTGGGCTTCGCTGCCGGCAGCTTTCATGTGGGTCGAAATGAATTCTCTTACCCTCATGGCCACCGACTTGACAAAGAATCTGGTTAGTCGCCCTCGACCCTATGCCTATTTTAGCGAGGCGCCTATGATGGAACGCGTGGCTCCAGATGCCAGAAAATCCTTCTTTTCAGGACACACAAGCATGACGGCCGCCAATAGCTTTTATGCGGCAAAGATGTATAGTGATAGGTTTCCAGATTCCCGCTGGAAACCCTGGGTTTGGACTGCAGCCGCTGTCTTACCGGCCATCACGGCACAGCAACGGATGGCGGCAGGCAAGCATTTTTTCAGCGATGTCCTCGTGGGCTATATGGTGGGGGCATGTGTAGGCTATATAGTCCCCGAAATCCACCGCCGCCGCTAAAGCCAAAACACGTCTTTTTCCTTCCGCTCGATATAAACCTGTATATGGCTGACTTCCCCGGGCTCTAGGGCAACGGCTGACGTACTTAAGTCTATTTTCCAACCCGGAATGACATGCTCTTGTCCGGATTTCCAATGATATATTCCCGGTGCGAGATGCCATTTCCATTGATCGCTGCCACGAACTAGGTGGATGACATGTTCTCGGCCTTCATTATCCATAAGGGCGAGTGGGAATGGTTCGTGATCAATGTCGCCGA
>JAQWXR010000010.1 GCA_029254375.1 Schleiferiaceae bacterium
CTGGACCTGACGCCTCTGCAGGCGGTGGTGCCGATGACGTGACCGACGTTGAGTTTGAGGAGGTGAAGTAAGCTCTAAAAGCTAAACGCTTAAATGCAAAACGCGGCCCGATGGGGCCGCGTTTTTTTTTGATCATGCTGTGGCTTAACGAAACTTCAGCGCCCCGTATTTCATAATACAGTAGATCGCTCGGAAGCCGTCCTTCCAGCCGATTTTCTTACCCTCTTCGAAGGTTCGGCCGTAATAGGAAATGCCCACCTCGTAGATGCGGACTTTGGGGATGCGCGAAATCTTCGCCGTCACTTCGGGCTCAAAGCCAAAGCGCTTTTCGGTCAAATGCAGCGATTGCACCATCTCGCGCTTAAAGAGCTTGTAGCAGGTTTCCATATCCGTCAGGTTCAAGTTGGTGAACATGTTGGATAAGAAGGTCAAGAACTTATTTCCGATGCTATGCCAGAAAAAGAGAATGCGGTGGGGTTTGCCTCCTAGGAAACGCGAACCATAAACCACGTCAGCTTGACCAGCAAGCACAGGTTGTAGCAGCAGATTATACTCTTCGGGATCGTATTCCAAATCCGCATCTTGGATAATGACATAATCGCCGCTTGCCTCGGCGATACCCGTATGCAATGCAGCTCCTTTGCCCTGGTTGAAGCTGTGCACATGGTAACTGATGGGAAGAGCAGGATGTCCGGCGGCCCACTGATGGATGGCTTCCTCGGTGTGATCCTTGGAGCAATCATTCACGATGATTACTTCTTTTTTCCAATCCTTAGGTAAGGCTACTGCCAACACTTTATCCAAAATCAAATGGATGGTTGGACCTTCATTATAGGCGGGAATAACAATACTGAGTGTGGGCATGGGGGGCAAAAATAGGTATTTTCCATGCTACCTTGTTGTCATGAATGCCAGCGCTACCCAAGATCCCCGATGGCTGCATTTTGATGCCGCAGCGGTACAGGATGTCCAGCTTTCAAACCCAACAACCTTTATAAAGCGCCCTGAAGTCGGAGTGCACTGGCTCAATTTTTTGGGATATCCCGAAGAATCCACTTGGATGGAATGGCGCGATGCTCTGGGACTGAATCCTCACATGATGATGGACGCCGTGGATGCAAAACAGCGGCCACTCATGGAAGAGTATCCAGAAGCCCTGTTTCTTTCCGTAAAAAGTATAGTCAAGCGCAAGGGTTCTCGGGTGAAAATGGAGCACATTTCCTTTGTGCTCACCAATGACTACGTGCTATCCATCCAACAAAAAGTGCAAGATCGATTTGAAGCCGTGATCACGCGGATCGAAGAGGGCAGGGGCATCGTACGTCAACGCTCGGTAGATTATTTGCTCTATCGGCTGCTCGAAGCGGTCATTGCACCCTACAGCGAAGCATTGGGTTCCATGGAGGATCATTTAGACAAATTGGAATTGGCCGTCGTTCAATCACCTAGCCCCGAAGTCATGACGCAAGTGCTTCAGCTGAAACGAGATCTGACGAATTTGCGCCGGGCACTTATTCCCATGAAAGAGGTCCTGGGTAGTATTGAGACTTCGGCATTTATCAAACCGGAGCATCATCCGTATTTCCGTGATGTGCGCGATCAGGCCATGCAATGTGTCGATCGAATGGATTCGCTCCGATCCATGCTGGAATCCTTGGAATCACTCTATCTCTCTAGTGTGGGGCAGCGCACCAATGACGTCATGCGCGTGCTCACCGTTTTTTCAGCCATTTTTCTGCCGATCACCTTTCTGGCCGGTTTGTATGGGATGAACTTTCAAAACATGCCGGAAACAGAGACTGAAAATGGCTATTTCATAGTGGTCTCCATCATGTGCGCGACCGTGGGTGGCATGGTGTGGTGGATGCGTCGAAAAGGCTGGATTTAAGCCTTTCGAATACGGAAGCCTATCAGCGCCCACGTCGCATTGATGATGGGGCTCAACCAATTAAATATGGCATAGATCGCATAGTCGGAGGCACTCACGTGTAGCGTCGCATATTGATACGCCCCACAGGTATTCCATGGGACCAAAACGGAGGTCACGGTGCCGCTGTCTTCCAGTGCGCGCGATAAGTTTTCGGGGGCGAGGCCGCGCTCTTCATAGGCCTTTCGGAACATTCGGCCCGGAACGACAATCGCCAAATATTGGTCGGCCGCGGTGGCATTAAAAAACCCGCAGGTCGCCAAGGTGGCAATGATCAAGCCCGCCGAACCATGGGCCATACGCAAGAAGAGTGCGGTGATGACCTCCAGAAAGCCCGAAGCGGCTAGGGTCCCGCCAAACGTCATGGCGCAGAGGATGAGCCAAATGGTTCCCAGCATTCCCGACATCCCGCCGGATTCCATCAAATCGTTCAGCAAGGGGTTGCTCATGGCGATATGGGTGTCGCCGTAGGTGCTGATGAAGAGCTGCTGGTAGATATGCGTCCAGTCAAAGGCGTCGACGCCCAAGCGCTCTAAGGTCAAATCGACGAGGAGGTCGTATTGGAAGAAATAGGCCGCAATGAGACCTGCTAGCGTCCCTACGCCCATCGCCACGATGGCATCGACTTTGTAGATAATCAGGCCAATACTGAGAGCGGGGATGAGCATCAACCATGGGCTGAGGTTGATTCGGCCACTAAGCTCTTGGGTGAGCAGGCTCAAGTCGTCCAGGCTGCCTTCTCCGCCGTTCATGCCCATAAAGCTGAAGGCGATCAAGGTGATGACGATGGCAGGTCCGCTCGTCAACGTCATATACCGAATATGGGTCATCAAATCGGTTCCGGCCATAGCTGGGGCCAAATTGGTCGTATCTGAAAAGGGCGACATTTTATCGCCAAAGTAGGCCCCTGAAATCACGGCCCCTGCGACCATCGCCGGGGAAAAACCCATGCTTTGGCCCACACCCATGAGGGCAATACCAATCGTGGCCGTAGTGGCCCATGAAGATCCGGTGGCCAAACTCACGATTGCACAAACAATCACGGTAGCGGGGAGAAAAATGGAAGGAGATAAGAGATCTAAGCCGTAGAAAATCAAGGTTGGGATAATGCCGGAAACGAGCCAACTTCCCGCCAAGGCGCCCACCATGAGCAAAATCAAAATGGCCTTGGAACTGTCTTGAATGTTGTCTTGAATGCCCTCCCAAAGGGCTTGGGCCTTTACACCATGGAGTGCGGCTAATCCTGCCGTCACGCCCGAGGCGGCGAGCAAAATCAATTGATTGCTTCCATCTAAGCTGCTGTCTCCAAAAATGCGCACATTGATTGCGAGGGCGACAATGAGGAAGAGAACTGGAAGGATGGCAAGGAGGAGGCTGGGCTTCTTAGCATTCATAAGCTCTAAGGTACGCTTTCGAGGAATGCTTAAAAAGCGCTAACGCAGCCAGGGTCGCAGGACGCGCAGCACGGAAACCAGGGATAGTCCTTTCACATTGTCAAAGTCGCCTTCCATTTTGGTAATAGCCACATGGCCAATCCATTCTTGGGCCCCATAGCCACCGGCTTTGTCTAAGGGCTGGCAGGTGTCTACATACCACTGCAGCCAGGAGTCAGGGAGATCGGCCATCGTGACAAGGGTAGTATTCTCGCTGGTTTCCCAATGGTGGCCATCCGTGGCCCAAACTGCAGTAATAACCTTGTGGGTGCGGCCGCGTAGGCGTTGCAGCATGGTGAGGGCATGCGCGAGGTCGCGTGGTTTTCCAAAGCGCTCCCCGTCCATCCAGACTTCGGTGTCCGCCGTAAGGAGGATTTCGCCGGGTTCTAAAGTGGCCACGAGGGCCTCGGCCTTTTCTTTGGCGATAAAACGCACGGTTTCGACGTCGTTCAAGCCTGCGGGTGCGATTTCCGCGGTGTCGGCGGTACGCACATCAAAGGGCAGCCCAAAGAGGCTGAGGAGTTCTTTTCGTCGGGGAGAACCGCTTCCAAGCACCAGCTGACCGTCCAGCGCAATGGGACAGGCGAGGCCTACCAGTTCCGATCCGAAGGCAGGTTCCATTTGCCGTGCACTTTTAAGGTTTGTTCGATGAGATCACGTACACAGCCTTCTCCGCCATTGATCGGGGAGATGTAGTCGCAGATGCTCCGAATTTCTGGGGCCGAATCATACGGGCAGGTGGCCAATCCGACGCGTGTCAAAACTTCATAGTCGGGCAGGTCGTCCCCCATGTAGGCGATTTCTTCAGGCTTGAGTTCGTAGGCTAGCATGAGCTCTTCCAAGGCTTCTTCCTTGTGCCGAGCTCCGAGCCATACATCCGTAATGCCAGCGGATATAAAACGCTCCTTGACGGCTTCGGACTTTCCTCCCGTGATGATAGCAATACGATACCCTTGGCGCAGAGCGACTTGCAAGGCATAGCCATCCTTTGAATGAAAGGTTCGAATCGGCTCCTGTCCGGGAAGGATGAGGACATGCCCATTGGTGAACACCCCGTCTACGTCAAAGACGAAGGTGGTGATCCCGTGGAGTTTGCTTTTGTAGTTCATGACTGAGACGCGTGGAAGCGTTGTATGCTCTCGCTGAGTGCAAGATAGAGGTCGCGAAACTCTTCTGGGAGCTCGCTGAGGTGACGTTCCAGGGTGGCCTGATCGCCACGCAAGGCTGGGCCCGTTTGGAGGGTCTTCGCATCACCGGACAAGGCGTTTTGGACGGAATCTAAAAACATCGTTTGGAGACCTGTGATACCTGTTTTTGATTGATACGCTTGGACTAATGCAGCAAGGTGATTTGGGAAATTATTTGCCCATACCGCCCCTAAATGGTAGGCGCCGCGCTTTTCGGAGCTTGCCCATTCACCGGGGATACCTATGCCCAAAGCCTGGTGCCAGTCGTTCAAGGTGGAAGCAAGGGTCTCATTCTCCCAAAAAATGCGGAATTCGCCCCAGGGTACGTCGGGACTTCGAAATGACTGCATCGGATACCACACCCCGCTCAAAGGCAAGGAGGCCAGCGCGCTTAAGGGAGTAGCTCCACTGCAGTGAAATACGGGATACGTTGGATGATGCGCGGCTAAAGCCTCGGCGGCAGTGGACAAGGCATCGTCCGAGAGCGCGAGAAAGAGTCCCCGGCAATTGGTAGAGGGAAGGTCTTGACCATCGGACCATTGCCGAGCGGAAACGTGTTGAAATGAAACCCCACGTGCGTGCGCTCGATGGGCTAATGCGGTGGCGACTTTGCCAAATCCGGCGATGCACCAAGTCATTTTTTCCCTTCACTCATGCTCCGATAGATCCGCTTCCACACCGCCAGTAAGCTGCCCACGCCCATGAGTATGGATCCAAGCCAAAGCAAGTTGATATAAGGGAAAATGAAGGCTTGCATTAAGATGAACGGCGGATCATTTGATTTTTTCTCCCAAGCGCTAATGCTGTAATTACCCTCTTCGTCTTTAACCCCGTCAAAGCGCAATTTAATGCCCAAATCCTCTAGGTAAACCTCTTCATTTGAAACGGAATTCCCTTCCAAGTGGTAGGGCAGTATGATGGGATAGG
The DNA here is from genome assembly GCA_029254375.1 of Schleiferiaceae bacterium. Taxonomy (GTDB): domain Bacteria; phylum Bacteroidota; class Bacteroidia; order Flavobacteriales; family Schleiferiaceae; genus TMED14. The sequence goes on from JAQWXR010000010.1 coordinate 5,475, forward strand.
TCTGACCGTCCATGGCCTTCAAGGTCATACTCAATTCTAGTTCGAGATGAGTGAGTTCTCCGCTCGCAGGGTCAAAAGCCGCATCTTGAACCACCAAGGTGTCTCCGTGGAGCAGGTATTCATTGAAAAGAAAGACCTCTTCACCTGTTTTCAACGAGGCTTCCATGGGTTCTTTCCAATCTCCCTGCTGTTCTTCGACAGGGCGTAAATCAGCGTAACTCACGTAGGTGTAAATATCCTTGTTCCAGTAATGTTGAGTACTTGGTTCACGAACATTGCCCATGCGCGCATTCATTTGAATGAAGGGCTCTAAGGAGAAACTGGTCTTGAGATGATTTCGCTCCCCATCTGACCAGGAGGCCAGAGGGTTTTCAGCCTCATAGAATTCCACATCGTAGATTCGATTGTGACCGTCCATACGCTCGCCTTTCCAACTCACATAGTAGGGGTACATCGAAACAGTATCGGCTAGGGGCAAAAGGATGTTTTCGTTGGCTGGAAAATCTTGATGAATAAATGTCGCATTCGTCGAGATGGCTTCTTTTTTGGCATTGCTTATTAAGGCCCCGATAAGCACTAGAGCAAAACCGAGATGCGCTAGGGCCATGCCGCCTGCGGTCCATTTACCTCGCAAGAAACGCAACCAGTAATCCGCGTTGGCCATGAAGGCAAAGAGGGAAGAGCCTAAGAGTGCTACGTAGAGGATATCCCATAAATCCAATCCCCAGGCGATGACAAAGGTCAATACCACGGAGGTCAGCAATGACACAGTAGCCCGACGAATAATGGCCTTTGGGCTTTCTTTCCAACGCAAGAAAGGCCCCATCGCCATCAGTACGGAGATGATGATGGCAAAGGGAATCTGCAGGCTGTTGTAGTGCTTTGCGGCATCCGCTGGTGGAGCCATTTTAGCATCTAGAATGGGGATAAGCCCTTCGGGTCCGATAAGCTTGTTGAAAACGGGTATACTCGTGGAGAAGGTGATTTGGGCAGCCGAAAGGAGTAGGGTCAATGCGCCTATGAACATCCAGAATTCCCGAGAGGAAAAGGCATCTTCGGAACTGCTCTTAGGCATTTGGCGTTGCTTCCAAAAGAAGAGAGTCAGGCTTGCAAGGGTAAAAAAGCCCAAAAAGGCCATCAATTGGCCGTTCAATCCCAAATCCACGAAGGCATGAACCGAACTATCTCCTAGAATGCCTGAGCGGGTCAAGAAAGTGGAGTATAGCACCAAAAGGAAGGATAGGATGGCTAAAAAGAGGGCGGTGGCTGGAGCCGTCTGTTTATGCTTGACCACCATCATTAAGTGACCGCTAGCCACCAAGGTGAGCCAGGGTACGAGTGAGGAGTTTTCGACAGGATCCCATGCCCAAAAACCACCGAAGCTCAAGGCCTCATAGGCCCATGCACCGCCCATCAGGACACCGGTGCCCAAGATCGCCACCCCAAAGAAGGTCCAAGGCAGGGCAGGAAGCACCCATTCGGTGAATCGCTTTTCGATCAGCGCGGTGATAGCAAAAAGGAAAGGAATAGTCACGGCGGCAAATCCCAAGAATAAGGTTGGTGGGTGAATGACCATCCAATAATTTTGAAGCAGGGGATTGAGGCCCTGCCCATCGCGAAAAGCCGGAATCCGCATGAGGTAGTCGCTTAATTCCGTCCATGGAAGTCCGATGTTTTCGGGCAGTTCACGAATGAGAATAAAAGGAGAGGACCCAAGTTTCACCTCGCCGACGTACAAACCCAGCAACATGGAGGCAAGAAAAACCTGAACAATGGCTAGGCCAAAAAGGGTGCCGTATTCCCACGTTTTGGCGGTTCGGATCAAAACCCATCCTAAGACCATATGCCAGGTGAGCCAGAGGAGGAAGCTGCCTTCCTGGCCTTCCCAAAAGCAGGAGGCAATGTATTCCAGGGGCATGTCGAGAGAACTATGGCGCCAAACGTAGTCAAATTCGAACCAGTGATTAAAGAGCGCGGCAAAGAGGACTCCAATGGTGCCCAGAACCCCCAAGCTGTGCAAGCCAAAGGCCCATCGACCGGCTGTTCGGAGGGTCAGAACTGGACGCACTTCGCGATCTGCCGGCGAGCGAAACACTTGCAAGCCATAGAAAAATGCGGCAACCAGGGCGCCAGCAAAAGAGAGGGCAACAAAAAAGCGTCCCGCGAAGGACCAAAAGTAATGTTCGCCTAAATAATGCATTAGCGTATGGGCTGGTTGTCTGAATAAAGGCCTTCAGAATTGACGCCTTCTCCATCGGTATACTTAGAGGGGCATTTCATGAGAATTTCGGTAGCAACAAAAGTGCTGTCTCGGTAGTGGCCAGTTAAGGTGATTTCTTCACTTCGTTCAAAGTCGGTTGGCTTAGGCTGGTTGTAGATGACTGTCGAAGAAGCGCCCTCTTTGTCAATGGCGATAAAGGTGAGGAGGGAGCTTTTGGCCTGAAATTGCATGGGGCGGTCCAAATCAAGTGTGGCGACCACCGTAACTGTTTCGGGTTGCTGCTTTTTAGCCATTTCAAAGGTGGCGTAAACACTCGCATCTTGCAAAGTAACAAGCAACGCGCCTATGAGAATGGCAATTACGGCTAAAAGGATTATTGAACTGCGCTTCATGCCTTTTCCTCCAATTTTTTAATCCGTCGATCCATCCAAATGAGGTAGGCGACAACTCCAATGAAAACGATTCCCAAAACGACGAGAACGACATACATCTTTCCTTCGGAGCGGAAGATATCGGCCATTTCTGCGGGGGGTGCTTGTAAGAATTTCATCATGATTAAAAAGTGTTTTGGTGACGCAGGCGTTCCATTCGGACGCGAAGAGTCGCAATCCACCAGCCCATGAGAATCCATCCCAGTGCGGCAGGGTAAAAAACCATACGCATCCTATCATCCAAGTCGTAATTGCCAAAGGCAGGATTTCCTCCATTGCCTGGGTGTAGTGAATCGGTCATTCGAGGAAGTATACCAATGAAAACGATCATTAAGACAAAGGCGAAGACGTTATACACGGCAGCTAGGCGTGCGCGTTTTTCGGCGTCATCCACACTACTCCGTAAGATGAAGTATGATGCATAAATCAATAAGGTGACCGCGGTTCCATTGAGTTTAGGATCTGCGGTCCAGTAGGTGCCCCAAGTGGCTTTTGCCCAGACCATTCCAGTAAACAGCCCCAAAAGGGAAAAAATCATCGCCACCTCCGCAAATGAACGCGCTTGATTATCACGGTCCATGGATGCTGGTTGGCCATCACTACCTGAACGCAAGTAGTGGAATGAATACACCAAAGACCCCCCTAACAAGGTGATCATGGTGAACCACATGGGCACATGGAAGTAGAGATTTCGGATGGTTTCATTCAAGATGACGAGCCGGGGCACATCAAACATGAGTCCAGCATAGAGGGAGTATCCCACTAGCGCAATGGCAAGTATTTTCCAGGCTTTCATTAGGAGCGCCAAAGGTACGGAAAGAGCAGTCCTCCAAGGGCCAAAGGAATCGCTGCCATGAGGATTTCTCCCGCCCAATTCGGGTATAAAACGAGACTAGACTCACCCAAGAGGGCCAATTTGCTCGCCCGCATGGAAACGAGCAGAGTTGGAAGGAGAAGAGGGATGCTCAAAATGGCCATCATGCCGGTCCCGCGATCCATTTTGGAAGCCAAAGCCGACGTGAAACTTAGGGTGGCTGAAATGGCTATGGCCCCGAGGCTAAGGCTGAGTAGAAAAGGCCAGGTGCTTAAACTCTCGCTGCTACCAGGGATTTGAGGCCAACCAAGCCAAAGCCCAAATAGGAGGACGCCGGTCCACGTCACGAGAAGCGTGCTTCCGGCTGTGCTAATGGTTTTGCCCAACAATAATTCCATGGGCTGAACAATCTGATTGATATAGAGCCATTGGCCCTGGGTAGCAGAGAAGCTACGGCTGGCTGTCTGAAGGGCGCTAAATACAATGGTCATCCATAATAATGCCAGCCAAACGGCGGGACTCGGTTCTCGAACCAACAAGGTGCAGAGGTAGGCCACCATGGCAGTGAATAGTATAGGAAGAAACCAGCCGTTGGATCGGCGGTATTCCATTTCCCACTCCCAGCGGAGCAATTGACGTATGGCTTGAGTACGAATCACAGGACAAAGGTAGGGTCGGGCTGAACTTAGCCCTGCTATTTGGGGTTAATCTCTTGAATAGCTGGATAAATCAGCCCTATATTTGTTTAAACATGAAAAAGACGTTTACTTTATTTGCCATGGGTCTACTCGGAATGCTTTTAGGCTGCGGCCACAGTGTGGCTCAGCCTATCACAGGTGCTATCGATTTTTATAGCCTAAGTGCACAGACGTTAGACGGCGAAAAATTCGACTTTGAGCAGTTGCGAGGAAAGCGCGTTTTGATTGTCAATACGGCGTCAGAATGTGGATTTACTCCCCAGTACAAAGACTTACAAGCTCTTTGGGATCAGTCCAATCACGAAGATTTCATCATATTGGGTTTCCCGTGCAACGATTTTGGTAACCAAGAATCTGGGTCAGCCGATGACATCAAGTCATTTTGCAGCAAGAACTACGGTGTCACCTTCCAAATGATGGAAAAAGTGTCGATCAAAGAGGAGAATGTGCATCCAGTGTATCAGTGGTTGACGCAAAAAGAGCAGAATGGCAACAGCAACGCCAACGTGCGCTGGAATTTTTGCAAATTCGCTGTGAACGAAGAAGGGCAATGGTCTGCGTCCTACTTGATGACTACCTCCCCCTTGAGCAAAGACATCAAGCAATTCGCAGGAGTTCAATAAGCTCATCGCGATACGAATTACGTCATGTCACAACTGCCCACTATAGATATCCTTGCCATAGGAGCGCATCCAGACGATGTCGAGCTGGGCTGCGGTGGGACCTTGGCTAAGCACGTGGCTCAGGGAGATCGGGTGGCTATTTTGGATTTAACTCGGGGTGAAATGGGAACCCGCGGAACGGCGGAGCTTCGCGATCAAGAAGCCTTAAATGCGGCGCAGATTTTAGGGGTTTCGGCCCGATACAATGTGGGCTTGCGGGACGGTTTTATCGAAAATTCCGAAGCCAATCAACGGGCATTAATTACCTACCTACGTGCTTTAAAGCCGCAAGTCGTCCTCGCTACGGCTCCAAGAGATCGCCACCCGGATCATGGGCATGCGTCCTCCCTTATTCTGGATGCCGTTTTCAAATCGGGCCTTCGTGCGATCGAAAGTCAGTGGGAAGGGCAGGATCAGGAGGCATTTCGCCCAGCTCATCTGTACCATTATATCCAGTTTTACGATTTGGTTCCAGATTTTTCGGTGGATATCTCAGGCTATATGGAGGTGAAAATGCAAAGTATCTTGGCCCATAGTTCTCAGTTTTTTGACCCCTCTAGCCAAGAGCCAGAAACGGTGATTTCCTCCCAAGGCTTTCTAGATAGCATTGAATCTCGCGCCCGTGAATGGGGTCGGGTCATGGGAGTAAGCCACGCCGAGGGCTTTATCACGGTGCGCCGTCCTGGGGTGGACTTGCTTTCGGACCTTCGATAACTCAGATTATTTCTTGGCTGGTGTGTAAAGCGCCAGAATTTCCGTAGCTACCGCCTCACTTCGGAAGCGCTTCAGTTGTATAGGTGCATCACTCCATTTTTCCGCTGTTGCGAGGTGATGAATGAGGTCTTCGAGGCTATGGTCTTTTCGATAGGTGATTCCCGCCTCTGTGTACACACTTTGAGGCCCAGGAATCGGGGTGCATATCACGGCCATTCCGCGCTCTATGGCTTCGCCAATGACCATGCTAAATGTTTCTCGTGAACTATTTACAACGAGGATGTCGTGATGCAGCATGCGCTGATGTACCTCTTCGGGGGTCGCGGGTCCGACATAGGTAGCTCCGCCGGGAATTTGGTCTGAATGGATTCCCTTTTCCTGGGTGCCACCTGCTAGCGTCAAGGTATCCCCTGGATAGCCCAAATGGTGTACTTCCCAGGCCTCTAAAAGCTGCTGAAGCCCTTTAAGCGGAGTCAAATCCCCAACCCATAAGAAGCGTCGATGCGTCGCCTCACTTCGTTCTATGGGGTCCAAAGGCGACGTTAAACTATTTGGGATAACTTGGATATCAGCCCCCGCACTGTGCGGCTGCATCAAGCCAGCTAACCACCTGGATACTGCCGTCCGTGCATGCGCCAAGCGCAAGGTCCATACGGCTCCCGATGATGGGTTATCCGCCCATTGGCTTTGGTGCTCCGTGACGACACGCCGGATACGCGAACCATAAAGCATGTGGATGAGTAAGAAGGCGAGCGCCGAATCATTTCCTGCACCATGAACGTGCACCACGTGGGCTTGGTCCTCAGATAAAAGAGATTTTAGGAGACGCCATTTAGCCCGAAAGCCTCCCGTGATTGGGGCATGCAAGCTGAATTCCTCGGTGAAAAGGTGCTGTCCTGCTCCCTGGCCATCCCAGATGACTACGCGTTGCTGCACGTGGGCTACGAGCGAACGCACGTGCGCGACCACAAAACTCCCGTGTTGTGGATCATGGGCCGTGGGCCACATGCGTACGATATGAATAATGGAGCGCATCCTTCAAAGGTCGGCTCCAGGGATCACTCGACCACCATGCGTCGGGTCATACTTTGACCGTTTGCTTGAATCTTCACGAGATATACGCCCGGAGAAAGTTTGGCTTGAATTGGAATTCGCTGTAGATTCTCGGCCGACTTTTGGAAAACCCTGCGTCCCATGACGTCCCAGATTTCTACGTTGATTTTGGCCGCCATTTGGCCCAAATCAACAGAGAAGGTACCCTTGGAAGGGTTCGGCATAAGCTTGATTTCCGCGCGGCTAGCCTCTCGTAGGTCGATACCGGCTACCGTGTAGCATGTCGACGTGTCTGTACAGCCGTTTTGGGTAACGATGACCGCATAGCTGCCATTGGCCGTAGCGGTATAGGATTGGCTTGTTGCTCCAGAAATGGCGGCATGGCCATTCCCACAATCGATCCATTCGTAGGTCGCGTTGCTAGCGTCTGCCGTTAAGATATTCATGGTTTGCATCGAGCCACTTTGAGTGACCCCCGTGTCTACCGTGTCGATCGTGAGTTGTATGTAAATCGTTGAGTCACACCCATTGGCCATGGGGTATGAATATGCGTAGATCCCACTGCTTGAATAGATGTTCCCAAGTGGGTCCGTGTAAGATAGGCAGGAGGTAGCGCTCATGTTGGTATCTTTTCCTCCAGGGAGACTGGCTCCGGCTACAAAATTGGAGCTGCTTCCCGTCAATGCGAAGTTGTACAAGGTGCCGTGTTGGTTTCCCACGGCATCGGTCAAGGTGGAAATGGCGGAATTGTTCCCGGCTGCAATTCCTTGATTCGCCTTGTAATAAGCGACTAGGGTGATTGGGGGGCTACATAACTCCTTGTTGTAATTAGCCGCAATTTGAGATGCGGTTCGGGCTGTATTCCAAATGCGCACTTCGTCAATTTCCCCAGTGAAAGGATTGTTCCCATCGACCCGTTTGCCAATCTGAGCATAGGTGCCCGCCGAAGTATTGGTAGATACGGTCAAATTACCTTGCGCGTCCAGTTGGCCATCTACAAAAATCTTGTATTGGTTCGTCGCGTTCGGGTCATAGGTGACGGCAACATGGTGCCAGTAACCGTCATTGACGGCCGTTACGCCACTCAGTCCATTCCCGCCCACTTCAATGCGAGGGGCATTTGCCCAAAGCAAGTTGAATGTGAATCGAGAGCTGGTAGCAAAAACGCCCCAGTCTACAATGGTTTGTTGGATTCCACCCCCTGCGCCGGGGATGCAATTGGCGGTGGTCCGCACCCAGGCCTCCACCGAGCGGGCCGAAGTTCCACTTGCTCCTTGGTGCGTGGTAATGACATAATCATCGGTCCCATCAAGATGTAAGGCATTGCTTGGGATCGTTTGAGCAAACAGGCTAGTCAGAGAAAGTAGGGTTACGCCTAGACACAGGGCGCTTCGTTGGAGTAGAGATTGCTTCATGTGAACTTGTATGATGGACGTTATCAGAATTTAAATTACGCCCAATTTCTCATTAAAACATATGGAAGCCCTATTTGCGCGGTGAATGGTGTAGTGTATATTTGCCGACCTAAATGGTGGTTGTAGCTCAGTAGGTTAGAGCGCCTGATTGTGGTTCAGGAGGTCGTGGGTTCGAGACCCATCTTCCACCCAACGAAAAAGCCCAGCAGAAATGCTGGGCTTTTTCTATGTTATGTTAGGAAGGTTAGTGATGGTG
>JAQWXR010000019.1 GCA_029254375.1 Schleiferiaceae bacterium
TCGGAGGGCTGTTTGGACTTTCAAGACCGCGATTTAAATATTGATTGGGAGCACGCCTTCGGGGGGCCTGCTCAAGACTTCAATGTGTCTGAAAAGGATCAACAAGGCCAATCTTTCGCCTCATTCCACAGTCCTTTTGAAGGTGCAGATTTCAAAGTAGAATGAATAGGGTACGATTGTTTGCAGGCCTCTTTGGCCTATTGATTCTTGCCATCTTAGCTATCCCGAGCTCATCAAGTTATTCGGAGCGGATGCACTTTTTGTCTGAGCATAACCATACGCGTTTAGTCCCCTTACCAGAGTCGTTAGATTTGGCTGGCGAAGTCGTTCCCTTGAGCAAGGAGGACCCCCAAGAGCGCCTAAGTAAAGAATTATTAACGAACACGTATTGGCATTCGAATACCCTTCAAATTTTGAAGCGCAGTAGTCGCTATGTGCCGGATTTGCTGCGCATTCTTCAAGAAGAAGGCATACCGGAAGATTTTATCTATTTAGCCATCATCGAATCTGGATTGAGCCCTGCGGTATCCCCCGCCGGAGCCGCTGGATTTTGGCAATTGATGCCTGGAACAGCCGAAGACCTTGGACTCGAAGTGAATGGCGAAATTGACGAGCGCTACCATATGGAAAAAAGCACCCGGGCAGCAGCGGTCTATTTGCGGAAGGCCAAAGAACGCTTTGGCTCATGGACTTTAGCCGCAGCCTCTTACAATATGGGAATGGCAGGCTTGGAGCGTCAAATGAATCGCCAGTCAGAAACGAATTACTACGACTTGCTACTGAATGAAGAAACGAAGCGCTATGTTTTTCGGATTTTAGCACTTAAGTGCATTATGGAGAAACCTCGAGCCTATGGATTTGATCTCGATCCGAATGAATACGATGCGCCATGGAACGATCGCCTCGTCCAAGTGGATTCAAGTGTCGCCAATTGGGGAGAATGGGCGCATCAGTTTGGCTGGTCGTATAATGATCTAAAGCGACACAATCCCTGGCTTCGAGATGCTCAGCTCAGCAATCCCTCTCGAAAAACCTATTCCATTTCCGTGGGGAATCCTGCGAACTAATACTTGACCCGCAGCCTGATGTCTGGAACTATTAAAATACTTGGCGCTCGTGAGCACAATTTGCACGGAATCGATGTAAGCATTCCGCGCGAAGCCTTGGTGGTCATTACTGGCCTGAGCGGGAGTGGTAAATCCTCCTTGGCCTTTGACACCCTGTATGCAGAAGGGCAACGCCGCTACATGGAGACCTTTTCCAGCTATGCTCGTCAGTTTTTAGGCAGTATGGAACGGCCGGATGTGGACAGCATTGAAGGCCTGAGTCCCGTCATTGCCATTGAGCAAAAGACAACCAATCGCAACCCTCGCTCCACCGTAGGCACGGTGACGGAGGTCTATGACTTCTTGCGTCTCTTGTATGCTCGAACATCCACTGCGTATTCCCTGGAAACGAATGAGCCGATGGTCAGTTACACGGATGATGAGATCCGAAGCCAAATCATGGAGCGCTTTTTGGGACGACGGATGGCCATCCTCGCCCCCGTCGTGAAGTCGCGAAAAGGCCATTACCGAGAGCTCTTTGAGACGATGGCTAAGCAAGGCTACCTGCGCGCCCGGATTGATGGAGAATGGCAGGACATAGCCCGTGGGATAAAACTGGATCGATACAAAACCCACGATATTGAAATTGTCATCGACCGCATCGTGGTCGAAGGGAACGCGGAAGAGCGGATAAAAAAGAGTATCGTCACAGCCATGCGCCTGGGCAAAGGAAACATTATGATCGCTGATTATGACAGCGATGAAATTGTGCATTTTAGTCGGCATCTGATGTGCCCAACAACCGGAGTTTCCTATCCAGAACCAGAGCCTAACAGCTTTAGTTTCAACTCGCCCAAAGGAGCTTGCCCTCACTGCCATGGCCTAGGGACCGTGCAAGTGGTGGATATGGAGAAGGTGGTGAGCAATCCAAAATTCACGCTGCATGATGGTGCCTTAGCCCCCTTAGGAAATTATCGTCGTTCTTGGATTTTTCAACAGATGGAGTACTTGGGTATCCGATTTGGATTTGACCTGCACACCTCTTGGGAAAAGATTCCTGAAGAGGGACGGAACGCCATTCTCCATGGCCATGAAGAATCATTTACCTCAACGAATAAGACAGTAGGCGTTACACGAAAGATCAACATCCAGTACGAAGGGCTCGTGGCCTTTATTGAATCTCAAAAAAATGAGAGCCAAAGCAAAACCCTTCAGCGCTGGGCGGATGAATTTATGATCGAGCAAGCTTGTACATCGTGCCATGGGCAAAGGCTCAAGAGAGAATCTCTTCATTTCCGGATCCAGAATCAAAGCATTGCCGATTTATCGGCCATGGGACTGGGCGACTTAGCTCAGTGGCTCGACGCCCTCCTGCCGAAGCTCAGCCCATCGCAAGCACGTATTGGCGGGGAAATCGTCAAGGAACTCCGAACCCGCCTTGGCTTTTTAGTGGATGTAGGCTTGCATTATTTGAGCTTAAGTCGTTCTTCACGCACACTGAGTGGCGGGGAGGCTCAACGCATACGTCTAGCCACTCAGATTGGCTCTCAATTGATCCATGTGCTCTATATCTTGGATGAACCCAGCATTGGATTGCATCAGCGAGACAACATGCGCCTCATCCAGAGTTTGGAGCGCCTTCGCGACTTGGGGAATTCCGTGGTGGTCGTGGAGCATGATGAGGACATGATGCGCGCCGCCAATCACATTGTGGACTTGGGTCCTCGGGCCGGATTTCATGGGGGCCGTGTCGTCGCCGAAGGGAGTTTTGCAGAAGTTTCACAGTCCGAAAGCTTAACGGGACAATATCTGCGAGGAGAACTTCGCATGCCCATCCCAGACCTGCGTCGACCTGGAAACGGAAAGTTCTTGCGCCTAATTGGTGCAACAGGAAACAATCTTAAAAATGTCACGCTTGAGCTTCCCCTTGGCACCTTAACGGTTGTTTCTGGTGTTTCGGGTAGCGGAAAATCAACCCTGATTAACCACAGCCTTTACCCGGCGATTGCCGGACCCTTGCAAGGACTTCTCACCGTCCCCGCTCCCCATGAGCGCTTAGAAGGTTTGGAAAATATTGACAAGGTCATTGACGTAGACCAAAGTCCCATAGGCCGGACCCCTCGATCTAATCCCGCCACTTACACGAATGTTTTCAATGACATTCGCAAACTCTTTGCGGACTTACCCGAAGCCAAAGTACGGGGCTATGCTCCCGGAAGATTTTCATTTAACGTCAAAGGTGGGCGATGTGAAACCTGTCAAGGGGGAGGCATGCGCACCGTCGAGATGAACTTCCTCCCTGATGTCTATGTTCCTTGCGAAACCTGTCAAGGCAAGCGCTTCAATCGAGAAACCCTCGAAGTACGTTTCAAGGGCAAAAGCATTTCGGACGTTTTAAACTTGTCGATAGAAGATGCTCTGCCCTTCTTCGAAGCTATCCCAAAAATTAAGAAAGTACTCAAGACCATGGTGGATGTCGGCCTTGGTTATATCACGCTGGGCCAGCCATCCACCACCCTTTCTGGGGGAGAGGCGCAACGTATAAAGCTAGCCACAGAACTCTGCAAGCGAGACACAGGACGCACACTCTATATTTTGGATGAACCTACAACGGGGTTGCACTTTGAGGATATTCGTATTCTCATGAAGGTCATCCATCGTTTGGTGGCAAAGGGGAATACTGCTTTGATTATCGAACACAATATCGATGTCATGACCCAAGCGGATCATATGATTGACATGGGCCCTGAAGGAGGTTCCGGTGGAGGGAGCATCGTCGCGACGGGTAGTCCCGAAGCCCTCGCCCTAAATAAAGAAAGTTTGACGGCACCATTTCTTGCTAGGGCCCTCCAGATAGGGCAGAATTAAACGTTTAATCTCGCTTTATTGATCGAATACTCTCGATTTTCAAGGGAATAGTGCTATCTTCTATAACAGAAATACACCCTTATGGCAACAAATAATTCAGACCCCATTTCCAAGGCATTCAAGCACAAATCATGGAACGAAACCCGGACCAATGATTCCTGGGCCATTTTTAAAATCATGTCCGAATTTGTGGAAGGCTATGAACGGCTCTCACGAATTGGGCCCTGTGTGAGCATTTTTGGATCGGCGCGTTTAAAAGAGGATCATCCCTGGTACCATGCCGCTCAAGAGATCGCAGAAGGCCTGGGAAAAAAAGGCTATGGTATCATTAGTGGAGGTGGGCCTGGAGTCATGGAAGCTGCCAACCGCGGCGCTTTAGCCGTCGGCGCCCCCTCTGTGGGGCTGAACATTTCACTTCCGCATGAACAAAAACCGAATGACTTTATTGATCTTGATAAGAGTGTCGACTTTGACTACTTCTTTGTTCGGAAAGTCATGTTTGTCAAGTACTCACAGGGCTTTGTCGTCATGCCAGGGGGATTTGGCACCTTAGACGAAATGTTTGAGGCTATCACCTTAATTCAAACTAAGAAAATTGGGAAGTTTCCTGTCGTTTTGGTAGGGCGGGACTATTGGCAGGGCCTGTTGAATTGGATCGAAAGCACACTTGGCGGGAATCATTTGATCAGTGAGGGAGATATGAACTACATGAAATTGGTTGATACCCCAGATGAAGCTATTCAAGCCATTGACGACTTCTACAGCCGCTACTTGTTCAAGCCGAATTTCTAGCGCAGGGCTCACTGCGCATTCCTAGATTCCGAAGGGAAATCAAAAGGGACTCCTACAGGATGCTCTTGGATTTTGCCAGCTGGATGCCGGCACTCGCCCAAGTGATTGAAAAATCCTATATCTCCTTCATTCGTCCCCTAGAGGTTCCCAACTACCCTGAATGGCTGCTTAACCATTTAAAAATCACCTTGAACATCCAAGACGGGTTTCAACAAACAGGGCAAGTCTTGTATTATGTGCGCTGAGTACCCTTGGCGTTCCGTCCATAAAAAAAGCCCGGCATCCCCGGGCTTTTTCATTCTTACTGCGTTTCCAATCTACGGACGTAGCACCCGAATGGCGCCCTCGTGTCCGTCTATGCTTCGGAAACTCAACACGTACAGCCCTTTCGCTTCAGGAAAAGGAATCGTATAGCTGCGGTTGCGCGTCCAAGCCTCCTTCCAAATCTCTTTGCCGTCCAGACTGTTCAAGCCCAAAATGAGATTGGGTCGAGCTTCATCACCAAACACCAGCGTCCAATGGGTTTCCGAGGTGTTTACCATAAAAGGCGCAGGATTTTTTTCATCTACAGTCCAGGCCCAAGAACCAATCAAGGTGTCATGCGGGTAGAGACCGGAAGCCAAGTTCACATAGACACTATCGTCGCCAGGACCAGAAACTTGCATGCCCATTTGGTACATAAACGGATATATCAAGGTGTCATTGGTTGCTTGAGCGGCGCTATAGACAACTACCCCATCTGCATTCGCATATAAGGTGTCTCCGCCGTTCTTGAAGTAGACAAAATCCTTGGCAGTAATATTTCCATAGACAATGGAAGAGCCAGAGGTTATATGCCCTAACTGCACTTTAAGACGGCTCACTTCAGGATACTCCGGCTCGATGACAAAAAGTCCTTCTTCCATATCGGAAACGAGAATTCGCCCACTTGGCAAATAGGGATAGGCACCCCAGTTTCCAAAGTAACCACCCCCCGACATGGGCGAAGTATCATAGTAGCCCACGAGCACAGGAAGCTCAGGGAATTCACTATCCAAAACATGCACGCCAAAGGTGTAATAGGATGTCACCACATGATTCCCTGCCACGTGGGCATTGTGAGGAATTAGGGAGGTGTTTGGCTGTACTTGGTGGCGCCAGAGTTCGTCCACGTTGCTCAAGTCCGAGATGTCATAGCCCGTGATATAGCCATTCGCCACCTCATCCGTAGTGTAAATCGTATTCCCGTCATCGCTCAACCAGCAGTTGTGTGCGAAGTTGCTTGGCGTCGCCCAGCTGGTCACCATCGATGGATTGGACTTAAGGGTCACATTCACGACCACAATTCCTGAGTAGAGGCCAGCTCCGTACAAGGTATCATTCCTGGCCACACCATCATGGAAGTAATGCCCATCGTACAAGCCCACCGCTACAGGGTTCCAAGGATCGGCAGCTACATCGATAAGGATTGCCCCACCTACTCCAACGTTGCTTCCAAAGGCATAGAGAATGCCATTTTCGTCTACGAATATGTTGTGGGCACGGGCCAACGTATCCACTTGGCCACTGGCACGGGGAACGGGAAGCTTCACAAATTTCCAGCGGTTTTGAGCCAAGCTGTCCATATCGATAATGAGCAAACCGTTGTAAGGCGGGTTAGCGCCTGAAGGCACGTCGTGTACCACATAGGCATAGTGGTCCCAGGTTTTGATGTCGCGCCAAAGGCTATTGGTACCGGGTACCCAAAGCTCGTTACTCGGGGCATTGGGATTGCTAATGTCTACGACCAAGGTGCCCTTACGATTGCCGATAATCGCATATTCTGTCCCAGTCGCACTGTCACTGTAGCCCCAAATGTCCGCACAATCCGGGTCTGCCCCAGAAATTCCCCATTGGCTCACAGGGTAGTGCAATAGGGCGCGCATGTTCAAGCTATCATTGCTTGGTTGAGCCCATAATGCCGTAGCCGCACAAAGCAGCAAGGCGATATATCCGTTTTTCATGGATTAAAATTTAAACGTGAACTGACCGTCTTCCTCCTGGTCGGCATCTTCCCCACTTGAAGGAGGACTCAACGGGGCGGAAACATCCATTCTATCCGCTGATAAATCTACCACTTCCAAGGTGATACTTGGCTCTCCCTCTAAGTGGTTTTCGCCATGCTCCATTTGGGACTCGCGGTATTCTGAAACGACCTCAATCTCTCCCTCACGGGGAGTCCAAACGCTAGCTATAGCTTTCGCTGCGGGCGCAGGGTCATCCTTCTTCTCGCTAACCCTGTGATCCTCCACCTCTGTAGACGCCACTCGTTCTTCACGAAGAACGAGCACCGATTTCACTGGCCAGGCGGTTAATTGATTCCCTGCTGCCTTCCAGCCTTTGACAGAAATGAACTCCTGCAAATGGATTCGCTCCGCTACTTTTTCCTTGCCCTTTACTTTGCGGAATTGCACTTCGATTTCCACCTGATCAGCGGCAGAAAGGACTTCGATTTCTGAGCGTACATGATCTGAAATCAAATAATCCCATTGATCACTTTTAGGCTCTAGGATACAGCGTTTAACCATGTGCTTTTCCCGTTCTCCATCGTAATAGACCATGGCATAGGAGGACTCTGCCTCCCATTTAGACAAGAAATAAGGCATCTCATCGAAATGCGTGGTTAATTCTGGGATAAAAATCCGATACCGCCCATTTTTCTCCACCTGCAACAATCGATCTTCTCCTCGGAATGCCCCTAAAAGGCGTCCTCGTTCTTGATCATTAATCTTCATAACTGCCTCATCAAACCACAGCTTTCGTGCAGCCAAGGTGCTAAGTCCTTCTGATTTAAGTTCGATTTTCTTGATGGCATTTTTGGTCACCGTATTACCTCGCGCTGAGCGCGAACGCACGGCTAAGTCGGCAAAATCCACATCCCACTTCAACTTCTTCAAACTCGGTGCAGCGCGAAGGTTAATACTTACTGATTCCGCTTCTCCATTTGGATTCACAGACAAGTACAGAATTTGAGATCCTTTGTTGCCCTGAGACAAGTCATATTCTTTATCACGCGTTACGCCCGTCATGGCAAAACGCTTAACAAAACTGGCCCCTTTGGTTCCGTCACGATAAATCAGATTGTAGACCGTCCGTTCATCTCCTTTTTGATAAACTCCCAAGTACAGGATGTCTTTTCCAACAAACTTTTTGCTATCCACCTTGGTCACGATGAGGGTGCCGTCCTTGCGGATAACTAAGATGTCATCCAAATCAGAACAGTCACAGACGAACGCATCGCGTTTGAGTGACGTTCCCATAAATCCCTCTTCGCGGTTCACGTAGAGCTTGACATTCGCCATGGCAACTTTGGCGGCGACGACCGTGTCGAAGTTTCGAATTTCTGTCTTCCGTTCACGGCCCGCGCCGAATTTCTTCTTAAGATTCTTGAAGTAATCGACCGCATAATCCACCAAGCTGTCTAAGTGCTGCTTTACATCGAAAATTTTACCCTCGAGCGACGCCAAATGATCATCTGCTTTGTTTGCGTCAAACTTTGAGATTCGCTTAATCTTAATCTCAGTTAAACGGGCAATATCCTCTTCAGTCACCTCGCGGAGCAAATGACTAATGTGTGGCTTGAGACCCTCCCAGATATTATCCAAGACTTGCTCCCAGGTTTCTGCCTCTTCAATGTCTCGGTAGATTCGCTGCTCGATGAAAATTTTCTCCAAGCTTGCAAAGTGCCATTGCTCTTGGAGCTCATTGAGTTGAATATTCAAGTCCGCACGCAGTAGTTCCACTGTATGATCCGTAGAACGCTTCAGCAATTCGGATACCCCGGTAAAAAGGGGCTTGTCATCCTCAATGACGCAGCACAAAGGACTAATGGATGACTCGCAAGAAGTGAACGCATACAGGGCGTCCACCGTTTGATCCGGCGATATACCAGGCACTAGGTGCAAGACAATTTCCACGTGCTCCGCAGTATTATCCTCAATCTTTTTGATTTTGATCTTACCCTTGTCGTTGGCCTTGATAATGGAATCAATCAAACTCGTCGTGGTCGTCCCAAAGGGCAACTCCGTAATCACTAGGGTCTTTTTATCATCCACGGTGATCTTTGCACGAACTCGAACTCGACCGCCACGCACGCCATCATTATATTGGGAAAAATCAGCAATACCCCCGGTCGGAAAGTCCGGAAGGATTTCTACCCTACGCCCCTTCAAGTGTGCCACCGATGCATCGATTAACTCCACAAAATTGTGCGGGAGCACCTTGGTGCTGAGGCCAACTGCAATCCCCTCAACACCCTGCGCCAGAAGTAGCGGAAACTTTACTGGAAGGGCGACCGGTTCACGACCTCGGCCATCATAGCTGGATTGCCACTCCGTTATTTTCGGATTAAATCCAACTTCCAGAGCGAACTTACTCAGGCGAGCCTCGATATACCGGGGCGCCGCTGCGCTGTCTCCCGTATATATGTTACCCCAATTTCCCTGGGTGTCAATTAATAGGTTCTTTTGGCCCAATTGGACTAAAGCATCCCCTATCGAAGCATCCCCATGAGGGTGGTACTTCATAGTTTGTCCGATCACATTGGCCACTTTGTGAAAGCGACCATCGTCCATTTCTTTCAAGGCATGCATCAGGCGCCGTTGGACTGGCTTTAATCCATCCATGAGGGCAGGAACTGCGCGTTCTAGAATCACATAAGAAGCGTAGTCCAGGAAGTACTCGCGATACATGCCACGCACCCGCGACTCCACAGTGCGAACATCCCCGCTCAATTCAGTCGAATCCGCTGACTGCGATTCAGGATCTTGGGGCAAATGCTCATCCATGATCCACCAAATCTTTTTCCACCTTCAGATGGTCAATGATAAATTCCTGTCGCTCGGGGGTGTTTTTCCCCATGTAGTATTCCAAAAGAGCATCGATTTGCTCTTTGCCCAGCATCACAGGTTCAAGTCGAATATTCTCCCCGATGAACATTTTAAATTCCCCGGGAGAGATTTCACCTAATCCCTTAAATCGCGTAATCTCTGGTTTAACTCCCAATTCCGCCATCGCAGCGCGCTTTTCCGATTCATCATAACAATAAATGGTCTTCTGCTTGTTGCGCACGCGGAACAGCGGGGTCTGGAGAATATACAGGTGGCCTTCACGGACTAATTCGGGGAAAAACTGCAGAAAGAAGGTAATTAGCAACAATCGAATGTGCATTCCATCCACGTCGGCATCTGTAGCTACCACGACATTGTTGTAACGAAGCTCTTCAAGCCCGTCTTCAATATTCAATGCGGACTGCAGTAGGTTAAATTCCTCATTCTCATAGACCACTTTTTTGGTGAGACCATAGCAGTTCAACGGCTTGCCCTTGAGGCTAAAAACGGCTTGAGTCTGCACATCCCGCGATGAAGTGATCGAACCGGATGCGGAATCCCCCTCCGTGATAAATAGCGTGGTTTCTAGGCGACGCTCATGCTTAATGTCGTTGTAATGTACCTTACAATCTCGAAGTTTTCGGTTGTGCAGATTGGCTTTTTTGGCGCGCTCCCGAGCCAATTTCTGGATACCCGACAAATCTTTCCGCTCGCGCTCTGCCCGAAGGATTTTGCGTTGGATGGCCTCCGCTACTTGGCTATTTCTGTGGAGGAAATTATCGAGCTCGGTTTGCAGGTAGTTTAGAATAAACGTCCGAACCGTGGGCCCTTCGGGACCCATGTCGTTGCTTCCAAGCTTGGTCTTTGTTTGCGATTCAAATACCGGCTCGATGACTTTGATCGAAATAGCCCCAATGACGCTCTGACGAATGTCGGCTGCTTCATATTGCTTCCCAAAGTGTTGGCGAATCGTAGAAACTAGGGCTTCCCTGAAGGTGTTCTGATGTGTTCCCCCTTGGGTGGTGTGTTGGCCATTCACAAAACTGTAATACTGCTCACTTTGAGAGCGCTCGGCATGCGTCAAAGCTACTTCAATATCCTCCCCGCGAAGATGAATGATCTCATGCATGACTTCCCCAGAGAGGTTATTCGCCAACAGGTCTTTGAGTCCATTTTCAGAGTAGTACTTCTCTCCATTCAGGGAAATGGTCAAGCCCGGGTTCAGATAGACATAATTCCAAACCAAACGCTCAACATACTCCATTTGGAAACGGTAGTTCACAAAGATGCTGGGATCTGGGGTAAACACCACTTTGGTTCCTTTGCGGGCCGAACTTTCGCTGATCAAAGACTCGTCATGAAGTATCCCTTGCTCAAATCGCGCGGACTTTGTTTGGCCATCCCGGTAGGCTTGCACGAGAAAGGAACTTGACAGCGCATTTACTGCCTTTGTGCCCACTCCATTTAGACCAACTGATTTTTTGAACGCCTTGGAGTCGTATTTCGCACCAGTGTTCATCTTAGAAACGACATCCACCACCTTGCCCAAAGGAATCCCGCGACCATAATCACGCACCGTCACGATGCCATCGCGAACGTCAATTTCGATATGCTTTCCTCCGCCCATGACAAACTCATCAATCGAATTGTCTACGACCTCCTTGACAAGGATGTAAATGCCATCGTCAGCGGATGATCCATCGCCTAACTTTCCAATATACATGCCCGGGCGGAGCCGAATATGCTCCTGCCATTCAAGGCTTCGAATATTATCTTCGGTGTATTGGGTCGTTTCAGCCATGGGTACGCTGCGAATCTACACCATACCTCTTTGAATTCATGGCTAAAAAGCCCAGTTTTAATTCACTCTGAAGGGAAGTTTTTAACAATTTTTTCCTTTGAGAGCCTAGGTTTAGACGTTAAAGCGGAAATGCATCACATCCCCATCTTTAACACGGTATTCCTTTCCTTCCACGCGCATTTTACCCGCTTCCTTCACGGCAGCTTCTGACTTGTAATGCGTATAGTCTTGGTATGCAATGACTTCCGCTCGAATAAAGCCCTTTTCGAAGTCACTATGAATCACCCCAGCTGCTTGGGGTGCGGTAAATCCTTGTTCAATGGTCCACGCACGCACTTCCTTGACCCCAGCAGTGAAATAGGTTTGCAATTTGAGAAGGTCATAGGCTGAACGAATGATTCGATTGACGCCCGGTTCATCTAGACCTAAATCCTCCAAGAACATCTCGCGCTCCTCATAGCTTTCTAGCCCAATTATGTCTGATTCCGTAGCCACGGCCAAATGCATTACTCCAGCCCCTTCTTCCGACGCCATCGCCTCAACTTGCCGGACATAGTCATTTCCATCTTTGGCAGCGATATCATCCACATTGCACACGTAGAGCACAGGCTTGTCGGTGAGCAGCTGATAGTCTTCAATCCAGCTATTTTCTTCTTCGGAGCGTTCAAAGCCACGGACGGACTTTCCTTGCTCCAAGTGTTTCTTTAGACGATCGGCCATCTCCACTTCGCGTACTGCCTCCTTCGCGCCTGTTTTGGCGGCTTTGCGAACTTTGTCAATACGTTTTTCGAGGGATTCCAAATCTTTCAACTGAAGTTCAAAGTCTATGGTCTCTTTATCTCTGAGAGGGTTGATGTTCCCGTCCACATGAATAATATTCGGATTGTCAAAGCATCGAAGCACGTGCAAAATCGCATGGCACTCCCGAATATTCCCCAAGAACATGTTGCCCAAGCCTTCGCCTTTACTCGCCCCTTTCACCAAGCCGGCGATGTCTACAATTTCCACGGTCGCAGGAACAACGCGCTCTGGATTGACAATGGCTTCAAGCGCCTGAAGCCTTGGATCCGGCACATTCACCGTACCGATATTAGGCTCAATCGTACAAAAAGGAAAATTGGCCGCCTGCGCCTTGGCGCTGCTCAAGCAGTTAAAAAGGGTGGATTTGCCCACATTGGGTAGCCCTACGATGCCGCACTTCATATTCAAGGAATTTCGGGCAAAGGTAGTCCCTGAAACACCTTACTTTTGTCTCACTGCTCATCCCTAACGTCTCCCACCTATGGCAAACTCAATACAAGACCTTCCCTCCCAAGTCCGACGTGACATCCTTCGCATGGTCCATGCCGTGCAATCCGGTCACCCTGGAGGTTCCATGGGCTGTACCGAGTTTTTCGTCGCCCTTTACTTTGATATTTTACGCCATCAAGCCAGTCCTTTTAACATGGATGGCAGTGGGGAAGATCTATTCTTTCTTTCTAATGGTCATATCAGCCCCGTCTTCTATTCCGTTTTGGCCCGAAGTGGGTATTTCCCATTGGATGAACTCAAAACCTTCCGAAAACTCAACAGCCGTCTCCAAGGACACCCCACGACCCATGAAGGCCTTCCCGGGGTGCGAATTGCTTCGGGCTCCTTAGGCCAAGGTCTAAGTGTTGCCGTCGGTGCTGCGCAGGCCAAGAAATTGGCAGGCGATGATCGATTGGTCTTTACCCTCCATGGCGATGGCGAATTGCAAGAGGGACAGATTTGGGAAGCCGCCTTATATGCCGGCTCCAAAAAAGTAGATAACCTGATCAGCACCATTGATGCGAACGGCCAACAAATTGACGGCTCTACGGATGACGTTATGCCGATGGGCGATATTGGCAGCAAATTCATTGCATTCGGATGGGACGTGATGCACATTCAAGAAGGGAATGACTTAGAGGCCGTGCGCAGCGGAATTCTCCAAGCCATTGCGATGACCGGCAAAGGCAAACCCGTTTGTGTGGTCATGCACACCTCCATGGGTCATGGAGTTGACTTTATGGCTGGTACCCACAAATGGCATGGCATTGCCCCAAGCGATGAGCAACTTGCTGCTGCCTTGGCCCAGCTGCCAGAAACCCTCGGAGACTACCCAGCTTAATGCAGCGTTGGAAACACGCCCTGTGGGCCCTGCTTTTCTTCCCATTGGGAGGCTATGCACAGTCAGATTTCAATGAATCGGAAGTTTCCACTAGCCGTATACTTTTTGTCCTTGATGCCTCCAACTCCATGTATGGGCGATGGGAGCAAGGGACAAAAATGGAAATTGCCCAGCGATTAATGTCCACCATGTTGGACAGTCTCGCACAGGTTCCCAATCCAAACTTCCAACTCGCCTTGCGTGTCTATGGGCATCAAAAGCCGGTCCCTCCGCAGGATTGCAATGACACCAAGTTAGAGGTGGGATTTTCCGACAATAATTTAGGCCGAATCAAGCAAGTCATTCGAGGCTTACGTCCCATGGGCACCACGCCCATCGCCCGATCTATACTCCGGGCGGACAACGACTTTCCACGCGATTGTCCCACGGGGCATTGCCGCGACATCATCATCTTGATCACCGACGGCGTTGAGGCATGTGATGAAGATCCTTGTGAAGCTTCAGCCATCCTTCAAAAGAAAGGCCGAGTCCTCAAGCCTTTTGTCATTGGCGTCGGGCTAGACAAAGACCTCATGAAGACCTTCGATTGCGTTGGAACCTATTTTGATGCCAGCGACGAGGGAACCTTCAAGAAAGCCCTCGGGGTGATCATTACACAAGCATTGGACAATACTACGGGTCAGATTAACCTAATAGATGAGAATAATCAACCTTCGGGCACGAACATTCCCATTGTTCTTCGGAATGCCGCTAGTGGAATCGTGGACCGAAGCATCATCCACACCATGAATTACAACAATCGCCCAGACACTTTATTGGTCGATCCAATCGTCACCTATGAAGGAACCGTCTACACAATTCCCCCTCGTCCCATCCGGGCGACTCCCATGTACGCCGGAACGCACAATCACCTGGCCGCTGATGTCGTCCTTGGAAAGTTGAAATTGACTGTCCCTGGGCTAAAACCTTCTCAGACCCCACCCATCGCAGTGGTTCGAGAAAAAAGCCATTCGGAAGAAATTCTTCATGTTCAAGCATTCAACAGTACCGTTTCCTATATCGTAGGGACCTACATCTTGGATATATTAACCTTACCTCGTATTCAGCAGGAAATCAAGCTGAACAAAGGCGGAACCCAAGAAATCACCATCCCTCCCTCTGGCGAAGCAATGATTCAACTCAAGTCCGCGGGCTTTGGCTCCATCTTCGCCATGGACGGTTCAGATTGGATTTGGGTCACGCACTTAGACGAGTTTCAAACCCGTCAGCAATTCTCCCTACAACCCGGGAGCTATAAGGTAGTGTTCCGCCCGCGTAGCGCCCAGCAGACCACCTACTCAAAAACTCATAGTTTCACAGTTTCACCAGGTAGTTCCACCTTGGTGCGCATCCCTTAATTCTTTCCCATGCACCCTTACACAGACTCAGGAAGTAAAGACACCCGCTCCGGCTTTGGCGCAGGATTGCTCGAATTAGGCCAAAGCAACCCCAATGTGGTCGCATTGTGCGCGGATCTAACAGGCTCCTTGAAAATGGATGCCTTTGCTGCCGAATTTCCCGAACGCTTTTTCCAAACGGGCATCGCAGAAGCCCATATGATTGGCATGGCGGCCGGCCTTACCATCGGGGGGAAAATTCCATTTACGGGAACCTTTGCTAATTTCTCCACCGGGCGCGTCTATGACCAAATTCGTCAAAGCGTCGCCTACTCAGGCAAGAATGTAAAAATTTGCGCTTCACATGCAGGATTGACCCTCGGTGAAGACGGAGCCACGCACCAGATTCTCGAAGACATCGGTTTGATGAAAATGCTTCCTGGCATGACGGTCATCTCTCCGTGCGACTATAATCAAACCAAGGCAGCAACGATCGCCATTGCAGAATATGACGGACCAGTATACTTGCGTTTTGGCCGACCAAAAGTGCCCAACTTCACGCCATCTAATGCACCTTTTGTCATTGGCAAAGCGGATATCCTCACCCAAGGAAGCGATGTAACCATCTGCGCCAATGGCCATTTGGTTTGGGAAGCCTTAGAAGCGGCTAACGCCCTTGAGGCCGAAGGTATCCAAGCCGAAGTGATCAACTTCGCCACCATCAAGCCGCTTGACCTCGAAAGCCTCTTAGCTTCTGTGGGTAAAACAGGGCGGGTCGTCACGGCCGAGGAGCATCAACGCAATGGCGGATTGGGTGATTCTATTGCCCAGGCCTTGGGCATGCACCTCCCCAGCCCCATTGAAATGGTAGCGGTAAATGACAGCTTCGGAGAGAGTGGCACGCCAGCCCAACTTTTGACGAAATACGGCTTGGATGCTGCAAATATCGTGGCGGCGGTAAAACGCGTCATGAATCGTTAAACCTTTAGTCCTCGGAACCATCTAATCCGTGATGCCCGATACCCGCGAAATAGCTATTCACGAAGCCTGGTCAGCGAAAGCCTATGACCAGGCTTTTTCGTTGCTTGCAACGCATCATGCTTCGGATTTCTACCGAACAGCCGTCCGTATCGTTTTGGATCATTCTCAGGCACAAGACGTCGTTCAGGAAGCATCTATCAAGATTTGGAAAGGCTTGCCTGCATTTGAAGGGAAGAGTAAATTCAGCACATGGGCCTACCGCATCGTGGTCAATGAGGCACTAGCATTCCTCCGTAAGAGGAAAGTTCGCCATCTCGCTTTGGAAGATCTGCATATTGGCCAGCCCGATAGCCCCTATTTTGAAGCCGATGATGTCCTCAAAGCCCTCTATCATTCCCTTTCCATGCTTCCAGAAAAACAGCGGATCGCATTTCAGTTGCGCTATTTTGATGAAAAGCCTTACGCCGAGATCTCGAAAATCTTGGGAACGAGTGTGGGTGGCCTCAAGGCCAATTACCACCATGCCGTAGAACGCATAAAATTAGAAATGAAGCGATTAAACCCTGACTACACATTTGACTCTAATGAATAAGATGAATTCAAAAGACGGCATTCAAATTCCTAGCGCTGCACACCAAGACTTGGTGAAGCGAATGCTTACTGCTCAGGAGCAAACCCAAACCAATCCCTTGTTTCAAAGGACCCTATACTATTGGGCTGCATCAATTGCAGCCGCGCTAGTCACGGGGTTTTTCGCCCTCAACCATTTGGCCCCGGCGAATCGCCAGAATATTGAAATCACCAATGACCTCGCCTGGGATGCCTACCAAGCCGGTGTTGTCGACTTATCTCTTGAAGATGCAAGCCAACTGCTAGACAATGAATCCATCGATGCCTTTATCAATGATTTAAACATTTAACATGAAACATTTCCTCTATAGCGTCGCCATTCTTCTCACCCTGAGCCCGCAAGTACTGGCACAAGAGCAATCCAGAAATAAGGAATTTGAAGCCTCCAAACGAGATCGGATTGAAGCAGCGAAAATCGCCTTCATTACCAAAGAGGCCGAGCTTAGCTCGGAGGAAGCAAAGATCTTCTGGCCACTGTATGAAGCCTATCATGCCGAGCTCCGCTCCATAGATAAAGACCCTATGGTCAAAATCCGAAAGGATCAATCGAAGCCCGCACGTTTGACAAATGAGGAGGCCTTGTCTATCCTCAAAGCCATGGAAGAGATGGCCGAAAAACGCGAAGCCATTCGCAAAAAATACCAGAAGAAGTTTTTGGCCGTACTTCCAGCATACAAAGTATTGGCATATTACCATGCGGAGCGGGAGTTTCAACGGCGATTAAATGACCGCCTTCGGGAATCTAGACCGAACGGGGGAACGCAAAATAGCCGGCCTAATGGACCGCCTCCAGGAGGGCGTCGCCCGGCAGGACCTCCTCCCCCGAGCGGAATGCTATTCTAGCGCATCCCATCTCACATTCGGGGCCAAGCCCCTAACTGGTCAAGGTGCAATGTACAAGGGGCTTTGCTACCTTTGATCCATGGACTTGCGCCAACTCTTTCTTCGTCACCTAGCCCCTACCACAGAGTCGCCCCTTGCCTTGGAATTTAACCGAGCCAAAGGAATCTACCTCTATGGCCCGGACGAAAAACCTTACGTGGACTTTATTTCAGGGATTGGCGTTTCCAACATCGGGCATGGTCATCCTGAGGTCATCGAAGCAGTTCAAATGCAAGCTGAGCGCTACATGCACCTCATGGTCTACGGAGAATATGTGCAGCAACCCCAAGTAGCCTATGCGCAGGATCTCTGTGCCAGTCTAGATTCATCCTTGGATTGTATTTATTGGGGGAATTCAGGAGCAGAAGCCATTGAAGGGGCCATGAAATTGGCCAAACGTTGGACCGGTCGCACGGAAATTTGCTCCTTTCAAGGCAGCTACCATGGCTCCACACAAGGCGCATTATCCGCCATGGGCGATGAAACTTTTAAACGCGCATACCGACCACTACTTCCCGACCATCGAATTCTGCCATGGGCTAATGAAGAAGCCCTAGATCAACTCAGTGAACGTAGCGCGGCGGTCATAGTGGAAGTCGTGCAGGCCGAGTCGGGCTATAAAGTGACTCCCCCTGCCTTTCTCGCCGCTTTGCAAGCACGATGCCGCAGCCTAGGTATCCTTCTTATCGTGGATGAAATACAAACCGGATTTGGTCGAAGTGGCCATCTATTTGCGCATCAAGGAGTTGGCTTGACCCCCGACATCCTATGCCTCGGCAAAGCCCTCGGCGGCGGCATGCCCTTGGGTGCCTTCATTTCATCGCAAGAAAAAATGCAAAGCCTCGCACTCAATCCGATGCTTGGGCATCTTACCACGTTTGGAGGTCATCCTGTAAGCTGTGCCGCTGGGCATGCCGCATTTAAAGTGCTTCAAAGAGAAACATGGGTAGAAGACGTGAGTCAAAAGGAAGCATTTATGCGCAATGCAATGAATACCCTATCTATAACAGGCCAACTTTCTGGCCAAGGGCTCCTGATTGCATTGCCTCTAGGGTCCTTTGAACGGGTTCTTCGCGTTCAAAAAGAGCTCATTCAAAAAGGCCTGATCACCGATTGGTTCTTGTTCGAAAACAGATCCCTCCGCCTTGCACCGCCATTATCCATAAGTTTGTCGGAATTATCCAACGCTTGTGCTCTTCTAACGGATACAATAATAAACAATCCATGAGACCCTCGTCAAATAAAGAAAAACTGATCAAAGGACTCACATTCCTCGCCATCGCCTTTCCATTTTTATTTGCTG
This sequence comes from Schleiferiaceae bacterium, assembly GCA_029254375.1. GTDB lineage: Bacteria > Bacteroidota > Bacteroidia > Flavobacteriales > Schleiferiaceae > TMED14. The sequence goes on from JAQWXR010000019.1 coordinate 18,658, forward strand.
GACCAGCCTTCTATTATTGGGTGGGCGCCCCGGCTATGCGTCAAGGCGAATGGGGTTGGACTGCATTCATTGTGATTATGATGTTTTCTGCAGTCGCTCTTGCAGTACGGGGAATCGCACTCCTTCTGGACGGCTTTTTTGATCACAAATAATAGGGACGACGCTAGGAGGGACGCGCTAATCTTTCGATGAACTCACCGGGCCACTTCATGCCTAGCAGATTATAAAAACAGACTATGCCAAATGAAAAAAGCCGCCCGATTGGGCGGCTTTTTTTTTACGCTTGGCCCGTCGGCCCCCCAAATTGGATAGGGACATGCGGCTGTTCAGTTTCCGATATCGGTCCATGGGCAGACTCAAAACGCTGCACATTTTCTTCCATCGCACGTATTAGACGTTTAACATGCTGGGGTGTTAGAATCACACGAGCCTTAACACGCGCTTTGGGCAGTCCAGGCATCAATTGAATGAAGTCCAAAACAAACTCTGAAGGCGAGTGATTGATGACTGCCAAGTTGCTGTAAATCCCTTCCGCCATTTCTGGTGAAAGTTCGATTTGCAATTGGTTTTCATTCTCTGTGCTCATGTCGCTTAAATTATTCAGCAGATTCTACGTCGACAGCTTTAGTCGCCATCATTTGTTCATACTCGTCCTTACTACCAACTACAGAAGTATAGTAGCGCTTCAAACCAGTTCCTGCAGGAATGCGGTGACCAACAATCACGTTCTCCTTCAATCCTTCCAATGTATCCACTTTGGCTGCGATCGCTGCCTCGTTCAATACTTTGGTCGTTTCCTGGAAAGATGCCGCAGAAACCCACGACTTCGTTTGCAACGAAGCGCGCGTAATCCCTTGCAGAATCAACTTAGCTGTCGCAGGATGTGCATCTCGTGCTTGAACCATAGCCTTGTCTGCCCGCTTTAATAAGGAGTTCTCATCGCGCAAACGGCGTGATGAAATCATCATACCTGGCTTCAGCGTGTCACTGTCACCCGCTTCTTCCACCACTTTCTTATCGAAAACATGATCGTTTTCTTTAATAAAGTCAATCGTGTGCTCCAAATGACCCTCCAGGAATGAAGTGTCTCCACCATCGACAATCTCCACTTTGCGCATCATCTGACGAACAATCACCTCGAAGTGCTTGTCGTTGATTTTTACACCTTGAAGTCGGTATACTTCTTGAATTTCATTCACGAGGTACTCTTGAACCGCTGTAGGACCCTGGATAGCCAAGATATCTGCAGGAGTAATCGCACCGTCGCTCAAGGGTGAACCCGCACGAACGAAGTCATTCTCTTGCACCAAGATTTGCTTGGAAAGATTGATCAAGTACTTGCGTTGCTCACCGGTACGGCTTTCAATCATAATCTCACGGTTACCACGCTTGATTTTACCGTATGATACCGTTCCATCAATTTCAGCTACAACAGCTGGATTCGAAGGATTACGTGCTTCAAACAATTCTGTCACACGAGGAAGACCTCCGGTAATGTCACCAGACTTCGATCCTCTGCGTGGAATTTTGACCAAGATCTTTCCGGCTTTAATCGTTTCACCTTCGTCCACCATCAGGTGTGCGCTCACAGGGAGTGTATAGTGCTTGATTTCATTGCCTTTCTTGTCCAACACTTGAAGCATGGGAACCATTTTCTTATTGCGGCTCTCAGAAATTACCTTGTCTTGGAAACCCGTTTGCTCATCAATTTCTACTTTATAGGTAACACCCTGAACAATGTCCAAGTAAGCTATTTTACCAGTATGCTCCGAAATGATTACCGCGTTGTATGGATCCCAAGTACATATAACGTCATCCTTTTTAACTTTGGAGCCGCCTTTTACCATTAGTGTCGAACCATAAGGAATAATCGCAGTCATGATGGCGATACCTGTTTTGGAATCAATGATTCGCATCTCACCAGTACGGCCGATGACAATCTCTGACTTTTGACCTTCGACCACATCGCTCGTCACCGTGCGAACCTCTTCAAACTCCAAAACGCCATCAAACTTGGCTGTCAAGCTGCTGATTTCAGATACGTTACCTGCGGTACCACCCACGTGGAAGGTACGGAGGGTAAGCTGGGTACCCGGCTCACCAATCGATTGCGCTGCAATAACACCTACCGCTTCTCCCGTTTGGACACCTTTGGCTGTAGCCAAATTTCGTCCATAACACTTGGCACAAATACCACGCTTGCTTTCACAGGTAAGTGGCGAACGCACTTCCACTGATTCAATAGGGCTAGCGTTAATTTTCTCTGCGATGAGGTCAGAAATCATATCGCCCGCTTGAATGTAAACTTCACCTGTCAATGGATCAATGACATTGGCCAAAGAAACACGTCCGGCGATTCGCTCTTTCAAGGATTCAACAATTTCTTCGTTCTTGCGAAGCGCTTGGATTTCCAAACCACGCAAGGTTCCACAATCGTCTTTATTGACAATCACGTCCTGAGCAACATCGTGCAAACGACGGGTCAAGTAACCCGCATCCGCCGTCTTCAAGGCCGTATCCGCCAGACCCTTACGGGCACCGTGCGTAGAAATGAAGTACTCCAAGATGGAAAGACCCTCCTTAAAGTTGGAGATAATCGGGTTTTCGATAATCTCACCACCTGAAGATCCTGATTTTTGCGGCTTAGCCATCAGACCACGCATACCAGAGAGCTGACGAATCTGCTCTTTCGATCCACGTGCACCGGAATCCAACATCATGTAGATCGGGTTGAATCCTTGGCGGTCATTAATCAATTGGTTCATCGCCGCTTGGGTCAAACGCGCATTGGCATTCGTCCAAACGTCAATGACTTGGTTGTAACGCTCATTGTTTGTGATCAGACCCATGTTGTAGTTCATGAGGATACCTTCTACTTCCGTATTGGCATCATCAATTAAACTGGTCTTAATCTCAGGGACCTGAATGTCACCCAAAGAGAAGGACAAACCACCGCGGAATGCGTTGGAGTATCCAAGATCTTTCATGTCATCCAAAAACTTCGCTGTGCGAGGCACATCGGTGCGCGTCAAGATGCGTGCAATGATGTCACGCAACGCTTTCTTCGTCAACAATTCGTTAATGAAGCCGACTTCTTTAGGCACCACTTGGTTGAACAGTACACGTCCTACCGAAGTCTCGATGACTTTGAAAATCAAGTCGCCTTGGTCACCATCCACGAGGGTGCGCACCTTAACGATAGCATTCAAGTCTACGCGCTTCTCGTTGTAGGCGATATTCACTTCCTCCGAAGAGTAGAAGGTCATTCCCTCTCCCTTCACCGCATCTCCAGGGAGATTGCGCTTAGCTTTGGTCATATAGTATAGACCCAAGACCATATCCTGAGAAGGAACGGTAATCGGTGAACCATTCGCAGGATTCAAAATGTTGTGCGAGGCCAACATCAAGATTTGCGCTTCCAAGATGGCAGCAGGTCCCAAAGGCAAGTGAACCGCCATCTGGTCACCGTCAAAATCCGCGTTGAAAGCGGTACAGGTCAACGGGTGCAATTGGATCGCCTTGCCTTCAATCATTTTAGGCTGGAAGGATTGGATACCCAAACGGTGGAGCGTCGGAGCTCGGTTCAGAAGGACCGGATGGCCTTTCATCACATTTTCAAGGATATCCCAAACAACTGCTTCGCGCTTATCGATGATTTTCTTGGCAGATTTTACCGTTTTCACGATTCCACGCTCAATCAACTTGCGAACGATAAATGGCTTGTACAATTCAGCCGCCATGTCTTTCGGAAGACCACATTCGTGGAGCTTCAAGTCTGGACCGATAACAATGACCGAACGTGCAGAGTAATCCACACGCTTACCCAATAGGTTTTGACGGAAACGACCTTGCTTGCCTTTCAAGCTATCGCTCAAAGACTTCAAAGGACGGTTGCTCTCCGTCTTGACCGCACTGGCTTTACGGGTGTTGTCAAACAAACTGTCTACAGACTCCTGCAACATGCGCTTTTCGTTACGCAAAATCACTTCAGGGGCCTTGATCTCTAACAATCGCTTCAAACGATTGTTACGGATAATCACACGACGGTATAAATCATTCAAGTCGGACGTTGCGAAACGACCACCGTCCAAAGGCACCAAGGGGCGCAATTCGGGTGGGATCACTGGAACGACCTTGATGATCATCCATTCGGGCTTGTTCTCTAAACGCGCATTGGCATCACGCATGGCTTCCACCACTTGAAGACGCTTCAACGCTTCTTGCTTACGCTGCTGTGAAGTCTCACGGTTGGCGCGGTCGCGCAAATCATAGGACATGGCATCTAAATCCAAACGCTGGAGCAACATTAACATCCCCTCAGCACCCATCTTCGCGATGAATTTGTTCGGATCATTATCGTCCATGTATTGGTTTTCCATCGGCAAACGGTCTTGGGCGTCGAGGTACTCCTCTTCGGTCAAAAACTGCATATGTTCAAATGGATTCCCTTCATTATCGACCGCTTCACCTGTCTGAATGACGATATAGCGTTCGTAATAGATGATCATATCCAACTTCTTCGTGGGGATCCCCAGGAGGTAACCCAATTTGTTGGGCAAAGAGCGGAAGTACCAGATATGAGCGACAGGCACCACCAAATTGATGTGGCCGATGCGCTCACGACGCACTTTCTTCTCTGTGACTTCTACACCACAACGATCACATACAATCCCTTTGTATCGGATGCGCTTATATTTTCCGCAGGCACATTCAAAGTCCTTTATAGGACCGAAGATGCGCTCACAGAAAAGGCCATCGCGCTCGGGTTTGTGGGTGCGGTAGTTGATCGTTTCGGGCTTTAGCACTTCACCGCTCGAGCGCTCCAAAAGAAATTCAGGAGACGCTAGTCCAATAGTGATAGAGTTAAAACTGCCGGAGGTTTGCTGTTCGATTTTTCGCATGGTATTCTAAATGAGGTTCCCGAAGGTTCGGATTAGTCTAAGGATACTTTTAAGCCAAGGCCTTGCAACTCATGAAGCAAGACATTGAAGGATTCTGGAATACCAGGTTCTGGCATTCGGTCCCCCTTCACAATGGACTCATACGTCTTCGCACGTCCAACGACGTCATCTGACTTCACCGTCAAGATTTCACGCAGGATATTGGATGCCCCGAAGGCTTCCAATGCCCATACTTCCATCTCACCAAAACGTTGTCCACCGAACTGCGCCTTACCACCCAACGGTTGCTGGGTAATGAGCGAGTATGGTCCGATAGAACGAGCGTGCATCTTATCGTCCACCATGTGTCCAAGTTTCAACATATAGATCACCCCAACGGTGGCTTTCTGATCGAAAGCCTCACCTGATCCACCATCATACAGTTGGGTATGTCCGAACATCGGAATACCAGCAGATTCAGTGTGCTGAGTGATTTCATCCAAGGTAGCACCGTCAAAAATCGGGGTAGAAAACTTCTGACCTGTCTTCAAGCCTGCCCATCCTAACACGGTCTCATAAATCTGACCAATGTTCATACGAGAAGGTACACCTAGAGGATTCAAAACGATATCCACTGGAGTTCCATCCTCTAGAAAAGGCATGTCTTCTTGACGAACAATTTTGGCAACGATACCCTTGTTCCCGTGACGTCCAGCCATCTTATCCCCCACTTTAAGCTTACGCTTCTTGGCGATAATTACTTTGGCCATCTTCACGATTCCGGCAGGAAGCTCGTCTCCAACACTGATTGTAAACTTGCGACGGCGATTTACGCCCGCCACATCGCTTACCTTGATCTTGTAATTGTGCAACAAGTTGTCGATGAGTTTGTTCTTCTCATCGTCTGTAGTCCAAGTACCTCCTGTTAAGTGGGTGTAGTCCTCGACTGAATTCAACACTTTCAAAGTGAATTTGGTGCCTTTTGGAATAACCTCTTCATTCAAATCATTCGTGACTCCTTGGGCGGTTTTACCGCTTACCAATTTGGCCAACTTTTCGATGAAGGTGCTGCGAATTTCCTCCAACTGCGTGGTGAATTCCAACTCTAGAACTTCCAACTCTTCCTTGTCGCGAACACGCTGGCGCTTGTCCTTCATGCTACGGCTAAAGAGTTTCTTGTCAATCACGACCCCGCTGAGAGAGGGAGATGCTTTCAAAGAGGCATCCTTCACATCACCGGCTTTATCACCAAAGATGGCGCGCAACAACTTCTCTTCAGGAGAAGGATCGCTTTCGCCTTTAGGAGTAATTTTACCAATTAGGATATCGCCAGGATTGACTTCAGCTCCAACACGGATAATACCGTTTTCGTCTAAGTCTTTTGTTGCTTCCTCACTTACGTTAGGAATATCGGCAGTCAACTCCTCCATGCCCAATTTGGTATCGCGTACATCAAGTGTGTACTCGTCAATGTGGATCGAAGTAAAGATGTCCTCGCGAACTACACGCTCGTTGATAACAATGGCATCCTCAAAGTTGTAGCCCTTCCAAGGCATGAATGAAACAAGTAGGTTACGGCCCAATGCCAATTCACCTCCTTGCGTTGCATAGCCTTCACACAAGACCTGACCTAAGTCAACACGTTCTCCAGCAGAGACGATTGGCTTCAAGTTGATCGTGGTGCTTTGATTGGTCTTCAAGAACTTCGTCAAAGGATACGACTTGGTCGCGGGCTCGAAGCTGACTAATTCCTCGTCTTCGGTACGATCGTACTCGATTACAATTTCATTAGCATCCACGTAGCGAACCGTTCCAGGGCCTTCAGCATTCACTAAAACACGTGAATCGTGGGCCACCTGACGCTCTAATCCAGTCCCAACAATGGGAGATTCGGGGCGGAGCAAAGGCACAGCCTGACGCATCATATTCGATCCCATCAATGCACGGTTGGCATCATCATGCTCCAAGAAAGGAATCAGCGATGCCGAAATCGATGCAATTTGGTTCGGAGCCACATCCATCAAATCAACTTTGGCTGGATCAACGACGGGGAAGTCGCCTTCATCACGCGCCTTAATTCGGTCGTTGACAAAAGTTCCATTTTGATTCAAAGGCGCATTTGCCTGAGCAATAACCTTGTCTTCTTCTTCCTCAGCCGAGAAATACAATGGCGCGCTGTTGAGCTTAACCTGACCCTCCTCTACCTCACGGTACGGAGTTTCGATGAAGCCCATGCTATTGACCTTGGCATAGACACACAAGGAAGAAATCAAACCAATGTTTGGTCCTTCCGGGGTTTCGATGGGGCAAAGACGGCCATAGTGCGTGTAGTGTACGTCACGAACCTCAAAGCCCGCACGCTCACGGCTCAAACCACCGGGTCCGAGGGCCGATAGACGGCGCTTGTGGGTGATTTCAGAAAGTGGGTTTGTCTGGTCCATAAACTGGCTCAGCTGATTCGTTCCAAAGAACGAATTGATAACCGAACTCAGTGTTTTCGCATTGATCAAGTCAATCGGAGTAAATACCTCATTATCGCGCACGTTCATACGCTCACGAATGGTACGGGCCATACGGGCCAAGCCGACGCCAAACTGGTTGGCCATCTGTTCGCCTACCGTACGGACGCGACGGTTAGACAAGTGGTCGATATCATCAATTTCTGCTTTCGAATTGATTAACTCAATAAGATACTTGATGATAGAAATGATATCCTGTTTGGTCAATACTTGCTTCTCTTTCTCGATTTCGAGATTGAGTTTCTTGTTCAAGCGGTAACGTCCAACTTCTCCTAAGCTATAACGCTGCTCGGAGAAGAAAAGCTTGTCAATGATGCCACGCGCGGTTTCCTCATCCGGCGGTTCAGCGTTGCGCAATTGACGATAGATGTGCTCCACAGCCTCGATTTCCGAGTTCGTGGGGTCTTTTTGAAGCGTGTTATAGATAATGGAGTATTCTCCTTCAATGATGTCTTCTTTGTGCAAAAGAATAGTCGCTACTTCCGATTCTAAAATCATGTCAACGTGGTCCTTCTCCAGAACGGTGTCACGATCCAAAATCACTTCGTTGCGTTCGATAGAAACCACTTCACCGGTATCCTCATCAACGAAATCCTCAATCCAACTCTTTAGGACACGGGCAGCCAATTTGCGACCGACGGTGCGCTTAAGTCCAGCCTTAGAAACCTTGATTTCTTCGGCTAGGTCGAAAATTTCTAAAATATCCTTGTCTCGCTCATATCCAATAGCGCGGAAAAGGGTGGTCACGGGCAACTTCTTCTTACGATCGATGTAGGCATACATCACGTTGTTGATATCCGTGGCAAATTCAATCCAACTGCCCTTAAATGGGATCACCCGTGCTGAGTACAACTTCGTGCCATTTGCGTGAAAGCTTTGACCAAAGAAGACACCAGGCGAACGGTGAAGTTGGGAAACGATGACACGTTCTGCACCGTTCACGATGAAGGTTCCACGTGGGGTCATGTATGGAATGGTACCCAAGTACACGTCTTGGACGATGGTCTCAAAGTCCTCGTGTTCGGGATCCGTACAATAGAGTTTTAGGCGTGCCTTGAGAGGTACGCTATACGTTAGCCCACGCTCGATGCATTCCATCTCTCTGTAACGTGGGGGATCGACAAAATAGTCAATGAATTCCAACACAAACTGGTTGCGTGAATCCGTAATGGGGAAGTTTTCATTGAAGGTCTTGAACAAGCCTTCATTGAATCGATTTTCCGGTTTGGTATCGATCTGGAAAAAATCCCGGAACGACTTGATTTGGATATCAAGAAAATCCGGGCAATCCGCCTGTGCGAAGGTTGAGGAGAAATTGATTCGCGATTGAACGTGCGCCATGGAGCTCGACAGATTGATGAATATTATTTGAAATACGAAAAGGTTTAGGCCTTGAAACGATGTTTCAAGGACCTAAACCTGAGTGGTTGACAGGGCTCTTACTTGAGCTCTACTTCAGCACCGGCCTCTTCAAGTTGCTTCTTGAGGGCTTCTGCTTCGTCTTTGCTAACGCCTTCCTTGATAGGAGCAGGTGCAGCATCAACAGCGTCCTTAGCTTCTTTCAAGCCAAGTCCAGTCAATTCTTTAACAACCTTTACGACGGCCAACTTAGAAGCGCCAGCGCTCTTAAGGATTACGTCAAAAGAAGTTTTCTCTTCTACAGCAGCTTCGCCGCCAGCAGCAGGTCCGGCAGCTACAGCCACAGCCGCAGCTGCTGGCTCGATGCCGTATTCTTCTTTAAGGTAGTTTGCGAGTTCATTAACCTCTTTTACGGTCAAGTTGACCAAAGAGTCTCCGAGGGATTTGATATCAGCCATTTTGGTTGAGTTTGAGATTTCTAATTAAAATGCACGTAGTATGAAGCGAGAGTGCGTACGGGGTTAGGATTTGCGCTCTTCCAGCGCCTTGATCAAACCAGCAATGGTTTGACCACTACCAGCCTGAAGACCAGAAATAACGTTTTTCATTGGGCTCTGCAACAACAGGATAACGTCCCCAATTAATTCGTCTTTCGACTTCAAGCTAGTCAATGTATCAAGCTGGTTGTCACCAATAAAGATGGCTTCTTCCACATAAGCTCCTTTCAAGATCGGCAACTTGCTCTTCTTTCGGAATTCCTTGATCAATTTTGCAGGGGCATTTCCAGCCTCGGCAATCATGATGCTTGAGTTGCCCTTGAGGACGTCAGAGAGTTCACCAAAATCTTTGGTGGATCGCTCCATGGCCTTCTTCAAGAGGGCGTTCTTGACCACGGTCATTTTGACGTCGGCTTTGTGGCAGGCACGACGCAAGTTGCTCGTGTTTTCTGCATCCAATCCGGCAATGTCCGTGATGTACACTGTAGCAGTAGATTCTAGTGCTGCAGTGAGATCTTCGATTAGTTGATTCTTTTCTTCGCGGGTCATAGGACTATCGCATTAGGCGTTTTTCGCTTCGACGGGAACACCTGGGCCCATGGTAGGGCTCAATGTGATGCTCTTGATATAGGTGCCCTTGGCTGAGGTAGGTTTCATACGTACCAAAGTCTTGATGACTTCGTCCGCATTCTCCATGATTTGATCCGCTGAGAACGACACTTTGCCAATACCGGCATGAACGATGCCATAACGGTCCACCTTAAAGTCAATTTTACCAGCCTTTACTTCAGCAACCGCTTTGGCTACATCCATAGTGACCGTACCTGACTTGGGATTAGGCATCAAGCCGCGAGGTCCTAGGACACGGCCCAAAGGACCGAGCTTACCCATCGCTGCAGGAACGGTGATGATGACATCAATATCCGTCCAACCGCCTTTGATCTTATCCAAGTACTCGTCCATACCGACAAAGTCAGCTCCTGCCTCTTTTGCTTCAGCCTCCTTGTCGGGAGTGACTAAAGCCAAAACACGGATCGACTTACCTGTACCATTCGGGAGACTAACCACACCGCGAACCATTTGATTGGCCTTACGGGGATCAACACCCAAACGCACGGCTAGGTCTACTGAGCCATCGAATTTGGTAGTGCTTACTTCTTTAACCAAGGTCGAAGCCTCGTTTAGAGAGTATAATTTGCCGGGAACAAGTTTCTCCTCAGCGGCTTTTTGCTTTTTTGTCAATTTTGCCATGATTCAGAGAATTAATTGTTGCTCGGTTTTGCTCCGGTTACGGTGAGGCCCATGCTTCGAGCCGTTCCCGCGACCATTTCCATCGCTGAGTCCATTGTGAAGCAATTCAGGTCTACCATTTTATCTTCAGCGATCACTTGAACTTGAGCCCAGGTTACCTTGCCCACTTTCTCGCGGTTAGGCACTCCAGATCCACTTTTCAGCTTCGCGGCTTCCAATAATTGAACAGCTACTGGGGGTTGCTTTACGATGAAAACGAAAGACTTGTCTGTAAATACCGTAATAACTACGGGCAACAGCTTGCCTTGCTTTTCCTGCGTACGTGCATTGAACTGCTTGCAGAATTCCATGATGTTCACACCCTTCGCACCCAAGGCAGGACCTACGGGAGGAGAAGGGTTTGCGGCACCACCTCGAACTTGCAGCTTGATCATCGCACTGATTTCTTTCGCCATATTCTGTTGTTCGTATTTGCTTTATTTGACAGCTTATTATGTTCAATTGCAGTTGGAAGCTCTGCTATTTAACAATCGGGAGCTCACACCGTTTTAACTTTCTTTTTCAACTTGCATGAAGCTTAACTCTAACGGGGTGCGACGGCCAAAAATCTTGACCATAACCTCCAACTTTCGTTTGTCTTCAAGGATTTTTTCAATGGAGCCAACGAAATCGCGGAAAGGACCGTCGATAACCTTGACTGATTCGCCGATGACAAAGGGGATGGAAACCTGCTCGGCAGATTCCGCCAATTCATCAACCTTGCCCAACATGCGATTGACTTCGCTGAGGCGCAAGGGAGTGGGTTCGCCGCCTTTGGTCTCGCCAAGGAAACCTATGACACCAGGAATATTTTTTAAAGTGTGAACCAATTCACCTGTCAAAACAACTTCCACCATAATATATCCAGGAAAGAAGTTGCGCTCCTTGAGCACCTTCTTTCCATTGCGGATTTGGTATACTTTTTCCGTTGGGATCAACACTTGTCCCAATAAGTCAGACATGCCCGTACGGGCCATCTCAGTCTCAATGTAATGCTTGGTTTTGGTTTCCTGGCCACTAATAGCCCGGACCACATACCAATTCATTCCTTCGTTTACACTCATCAGATTAAGCAAAGAGGGTGTAAACAAAGTCAAACAATTGGGTAATCACTTTGTCCATGACAAAAATGGCCAAAGCAAAAACCAACGAACCTGCAATCACCACGAGGGTACTCTTTTGCAGGCTCATCCAAGTAGGCCAAGTCACGCGATGCATGAACTCAGAATAGGAGTCTTTGAGATATTGACTAATTGATTCCATGGGATTCCCTTGGTTAAACGTTGATTGCACGGGTGGAGAGATTCGAACTCCCATCAATGGTTTTGGAGACCACTATTCTACCCTTGAACTACACCCGTAGATGGAAAAAGGCATCCCGGAAAATCCGGGATACCTTACTTCCTTCTTTGATGTACAATTACCCGATGATCTCGGTAACTTGACCTGCACCTACGGTACGACCACCTTCGCGGATAGCGAAGCGGAGGCCCTTATTCACCGCTACGGGAGCGATCATGTGCACTTCGATAGACAAGTTGTCGCCTGGCATTACCATCTCTACTCCAGCTGGGAGCATGATCTCACCTGTAACGTCTGTTGTACGGAGATAGAACTGTGGGCGGTACTTGTTGTGGAAAGGAGTGTGACGACCACCTTCTTCTTTCTTCAAAATGTATACCTCTGCTTTGAACTTGCTAGCGGGCTTTTGAGAACCTGGCTTGCAAACAACCATACCACGACGAATGTCCGCCTTGTCGATTCCGCGCAATAAAATACCTACGTTATCTCCTGCCTCGCCGCGATCCAAGATCTTACGGAACATTTCAACCCCTGTAACAGTGGATGACAATTTCTCGTCACCATATCCAATGATGTCCACACTATCACCCGTTAGGGCTACACCTGTTTCAATACGACCAGTTGCAACTGTACCACGACCTGTGATCGTAAATACGTCCTCGACAGGCATCAAGAAAGGCTTGTCGATTTCGCGCTCTGGCTCTTCGATCCAAGCATCCACAGAGTTCATTAACTCCATGATGTTGTCCACCCACTTCTGCTCGCCATTCAAACCACCGAGGGCTGAACCTTGAATCACAGGAGTGTTGTCGCCATCATACTTATAGAAAGTCAACAAGTCGCGGATTTCCATTTCTACCAACTCGAGGAGTTCCTCGTCGTCAACCATGTCCACTTTGTTCATGAAGACTACGATGCGGGGCACACCAACCTGGCGAGCCAAGAGGATGTGCTCACGAGTTTGAGGCATTGGGCCGTCCGTAGAAGCCACAACCAAGATGGCGCCGTCCATTTGGGCAGCACCCGTAACCATATTCTTTACGTAGTCAGCGTGACCAGGACAGTCCACGTGGGCATAGTGACGGTTAGCCGTCTCATACTCAACGTGTGCAGTATTGATCGTGATACCACGCTCTTTTTCTTCTGGAGCTGCATCGATAGAATCGAAGCTACGCGCCTTAGAAAGACCTGCATCCGACAGAACCTTAGTGATTGCTGCCGTCAAGGTTGTTTTACCATGGTCAACGTGACCGATGGTACCGATATTCAAGTGCGGTTTGTTCCGCACGAAATTCTCCTTTGCCATTTTGTTTAAGATTAAATTGTTGAACCCAAAGAAAGATGTCGTTGATTGAGCCAATGAGGGGAATTGAACCCCTGACCTTTTCCTTACCAAGGAAACGCTCTACCCCTGAGCTACATCGGCTGATGCGTCATGAGCGGAAGACGGGGCTCGAACCCGCGACCCTCAGCTTGGAAGGCTGATGCTCTACCAACTGAGCTACTTCCGCGATTTGTGTTGTGGGAGTGGATGGACTCGAACCAACGATACCGTGAGGTGACAGATTTACAGTCTGCTGCAATAGCCACTATGCGACACTCCCAAATTTTTTCAAACCAAAAAAAAATTAATGTATTGCCTGGTTGTGCTTTGAGCCAGCAGAGGGACTCGAACCCCCGACCTACTGATTACAAATCAGTAGCTCTACCAACTGAGCTATGCCGGCAAAAGTGAAGAACAAGCAGTTCCAAACAGTACATTAAAAAAGAACGTTGCTGCATAGCAGCTTTCCCGCTATTTTCAAACGGACTGCAAATGTAGAAAATAAAAGGATGTCTACAAGCGGTCTCTAACGCTTTTTCACTGAAAGGTTTTTTCCCTTGCTTCGCTTAACGATGCGACGAAGAGCTAACATGGCTAAACTCACGGATTTCTCAAAGGTTTTCGCTTCTTTTTTAACTACAACTTCTTTGCCTGGAAGATGGATACACACCTCAGCAATCTTGTTTTCATGAAGATGATTATTGTCAAGGCGCAGAAAAACGGTCGCATTCGAGATGCGACTCGAAACTTTTGTAACGGTTTCCACTTTCTTCTCGACATAGGCGAGAAGGCGATCACTAGCTTTAAAATGGACGGAGTGCACAGCGATGTTCATGAGACAGAAATTTAAACTGCATCCTATCGGCCTTTGGGATGCGATTGATGATATACACGCTTCAATTGCTCCATGGAAGCATGCGTGTATATCTGCGTGGCCGACAAATTCGCGTGTCCTAATAGGCTGCGAATCGCAGATAAGTCTGCTCCCATGTCTAGCAAGTGGGTCGCGAAAGTGTGCCTCAGCACATGAGGACTCTTGGTCTCGACATTGCTAGTCCTTTGAAGATACGAATGAACTATAGAATAAACAAGACGTCTCGGCATAGACTCACCTGACTCTTTTCGAAAAACGCAGCCTCTCCCCTCTACTCTTGGCCATTGCTCAATGAATTGTGTATAGGCTTCGGCCCATGAGGGTAGCACAGGGATCATTCGTTCTTTGCTCCGCTTACCGATGACGCGGATGGTCCCCTCAGGCAAATCAATATCCGCATGTTTCAGTCCAATAAGTTCGGCGCTACGCAAACCAAATGCGTAAAGGGTAAAAAGTAGAAAGTGATCTCGAACCCCCACCCGATTCGGCTCAAACAAACTTTTATCTAGAAGAGCTTCCATTTCTTCTTGACTCAATGCGCGAACAAGACGCTTTTTCTCCTTTAAAGCGGGGATACCCTTGGCTGGGTTCTCCGTTGCACCATGGACTTCGATGGCAAATCGATAAAAGGTTCGAAGACTTGACAGCTTGCGGTTGACCGAACGTGCATCAACGCCACGGTCCACCAAGTTGGCTATCCATGAACGCACATGACTTCTTTTAGCCTCTAGCGGTTGGCTCATCCCAATCTGCCACTCTAAAAAAATGGTCCATTGCTTCAAGTCCGAACTATAAGCCTCCACTGTAGCCGACGAAAGACGTCGCTCAAGTAGAAGATAATCAGCAAAAGAATCCAGCATATTGGGATGAAATAAAAAAAGCCCCGAGAAGATAGAACTTCTCGGGGCAGTATAAAAGTAGGAAGACGGATTATTCCGCTTCTTTGATACGTAAGTTTTGAACGTAGGACGCCTTGATGAATTCAGCACGGCGCGTGATCGAAGGCTTCGTGAATTGTTGACGCTTGCGCAATTGACGCATGGTCTGGGTACGGTCAAACTTCCGCTTGTAACGCTTGAGCGCGCGGTCGATGCCTTCTCCTTCTTTAACTTGAATTACTAACATAATGTGGTCACCTCCTCTCTTTAGGATGGCAAAGGTAGAACAAATTCTTGGGCAAGCCTGCAGCCCTGGGATAATAATTTGGTCTACTCCATGTCTAATTTAAAATACATGGGTATCCAAATGCGCTGAATGGAATCAAACGGCGCCAGGGCAAAGACTTCTTCCCAGCTCTGCAAGGGGCGAATCCTGGATTGATAGCGGTGTACAGCTCGAATTTGATTAGATCTCCAAAGTGGATGCTCGTACCAGAACTCATGGGGAATTCGAGTAATATCCATGGATGGCGGGGCATTAAACTGCCAGGTCCACGACTCCCCCAGCAGGTCCTCACGATGAAGAATCAATGAGTCTATTCCACCCCATCGCTGGCGAACTCGAATGAATTTAGTCGTTTTCCATGCTGGCCATCGCTTAGCCAGCCAAGATTCCGAGACCGTATCACTGCCAACCCTGAGAGACGATTCATTGGCTTTCATTGTCTTTTCTCTGGCACTCGATAATCTATTCCCTGTACGGTCCCAGGTTTTTTTGTGCACAAAACTATCTGGCGCATCCACCCAATCCACCCAACCATCCCAGGTTGACGAAGCCGTTTCTGCCCGTTGATACCGATTTAAAATGAAAAGGGCGAGGAAAATCCCCGCCCATAGTCCAAGTAGTATGGTGTCTTTCCCCTTATTTGGGGTCATTTTCGTCATATGAGTCGGGCTCCGGCTTTGCCGGGGCCCGCAAGACTTTGACAAAAAAGTATGCGGTAATAACGGTGACAGTCACTTGCGTAATGAGCATCATCCAAAAAGCTGCTGTACTCATAATTCAGATTGGCTTCGGTTCATAGAGGCACGCCATACAAGCGCACAAATAAATAGGAACAAACCAATTAGCATAAAACGCGCTAAGTGGATGTAAAAGATGTCGTTAATAAAAGAGCCTGAGGCAATAGCTTGGCCGGCCACAACGCTCTCCCCATTCGATACGAGTGGCGCCTGATCCTCTTCAGTGAAGACATGCATCGCCAAAACTTCTTGGGTCTCCGCGTCCAAAATTTGCACAGCAAAGTGATCGCCTTCATTTTGGACTTGAGCCATCCCAGCGATATCCGTTTCGAAATGATCTGCGAAGGACTCGCGATTATACGGACGACTCATATTCATTGCACGTCCAATAATCGATTCTTCATCCAATTCCCATCCGTGCTCTAGTGCTGCAGCAAAGTCATTGTTTTTAGGGGTGATTAGACTCATAACAAAGATGACTAACAAGATCGTCGGCGTAACGTACTTAATGATTGGCTTGTAAATCTTTGGGAGCGTAATGTCCGATCCTGCATTGATCTCATCCCAACCTTTATCGATTCCAAATATCCATGAGAATAGAATGGATTCAGCCAAAGCGAATATGACAATCCCTACTGTGGCCCCCCAGTAATCATATTGATCAAAGACCCCTTGATTATAAAAGAAGACGGTAGGCAGTCCCATGACTAAGGTGATCAGTCCAAAAGTGATTGCTGATTTCTTGATGCCAAAGCCAAATTCATCCTGCATGAATCCCATCCAAGGGGTACCCATAGCAAGAGAACTGGTAATGCCCGCGAAGAATAGCAGACCAAACCACATGACTCCCGCTAAAGTTCCAAGCGCCACTCCCCACTTTCCGAAGAGGAAGGGCATGGTTTGAAAGGCCATGGAGAAGCCTGCATTTTCTTTCACCCAATCCAAACCGAGATAACCCACGGCGATTGGAATCACCACGGAGGCTCCAAGTACGATTTCTACGAAACCATTCATCCAACCTGCGGACATGGCATTCAGCGCAATGTCGTCATTGGATCGAACGTAGGCCGCATAACAATGTATGGTACCCATTCCCACGGAAAGGGTAAAGAATATTTGGCCCGCTGCGGCCAGCCAGACATTAAAGTTGGTCAGGGAATCATATTGAGGTTCCCACAAAAAATTAAGGCCAAGTGTCGCATCGCAATCAAGGCAGCCTTCAGGGGACCCAGAGGCACCCAAGGTCAGCGCACGAATCGCAAGGAATACTCCGAAGATGATCAGCATCGGCATGCCAATTTTGGCTACTTTTTCGACTCCAGCTTTGAGGCCACGCGAGAGAATCCAGGTATTTAAAGCCAAGCAAATCACATAGAAGAACACGGCTTCATAGGGGATGCCAAAAGTGCTCTCTGAGATGTTTACGTAGGAATCAAAGAACTGGGCCACTTGAGTTTGGCTCAATCCATCAAACGATTGTCCTAACGAGTGAAACACATAGGAAAGTGTCCAACTCTCGATATAGCAATAGTAGGCGGCCACGGCAATATTAGTATAGATTCCGAAGACTCCGAAGTAGCGCCAAAACTTACGACGACCCATCGACCCTAAGATGAAGGGGGTCGAGTGGTTGCCACTGCGACCTCCATATCGGCCAGAGGACCATTCAATCCAGAGGAGGGGAATACCCATCAACAGGAAGCAAACGAGATAGGGAATAATAAAGGCTCCGCCTCCATTGTTTACAGCCTGAACTGGAAATCGAAGGAAGTTACCTAGGCCAACAGCGTTTCCTGCCATGGCGAGAATGAGGCCCACACGTGAACCCCATGATTGTGTTTCTGAACTCATGTTTTAGGGATATCCCTCAAATATAGGGAATCACATCCAAGACCTCTTGAAAAGTATGGGGGTGATACCCTAAATCTTTTTGGGCTTTTTGAATGTCAAAACCTGTAATGGGTGGACGTTTGGCTGCCTGACCCAGGGTTTCGCTGCTCACTCGGTCCATAAGACTGGCATCGTATCCGCCGTGATGCGCCACTTTTTGAACTAAATCAAAAATGCTCATCGTTTCCGGACCTGAGAGGTGGTAGATTCCAGTGGCATGCTTTTGGGCAATCAGCAAGCAGCCTTCGGCCAAATCCATAGACCATGTTGGACTACGGACTTGATCGTCTACCACGCGAATACGCTCATTGCGGCTCAGCGCTCCTCGCGCCCACAAAATGATATTGCTTCGGCTCAGACCAGGCACGTAGCCAATGACCAGCACGGTCCGAGCGATAGTCCACGGGCACTCGGCCTTCATTACGAGGGCTTCGGCATCCGCTTTGGATTGGCCATAAATACTTAAAGGGGCCGCTATAGCGTCTTCCGCATAGGGACCTGCACTGCCGTCAAAGATGAAGTCTGTGCTGATGAAAATAAGATGAATTTGGGCAGCTTCACACGCCTCAATGCAGCGCTGGGTAGCTTGGACGTTCAGCTGATGGCAGAGTTCCGGCTGAAGCTCACAATCATCCACTTGGGTCATGGCCGCGGCATGAATTACCGCATCAGGAGAAAAGGCCGCAAAGACTCGCTGGTAATCTTCCGCATTTATGGTGTCAAGCATGTAATACTCCGCAGCACACAAATCTCCGCGTTGCACGCCTCGACCCGTGGCGGCCAGATCAAATCGACCTTGATTCGCGTGCAGGATCGACTGACCTAACAAGCCATTCGCTCCAGTAATGAGGATGCGTTTTTTAGGCATTTTCAGAGGGCCAGTATTGTTTCATTTCTTGCACAAGACCTGCGGCCTCCTTGGCCGCTGCCTCAGCGAAATCCGCCCCGGAACTGGCGTATAAAATGCCTCGGGATGAATTGATCAGAAGGGCGATTTCGCCAGGGACGGCACCCGCTTTCATCACATCCTCGACGGAACCCCCTTGAGCACCTACGCCGGGAACGAGGAAGAAGTGCTTGGGGAGCTGTTTGCGCACGGAGGCGAGTCCTTCGGGGCGTGTAGCTCCGACCACGACCATCCATTGATCCGGGGAAGCCCATTCCGCGTAGGAATCCAATACATGGGCATATAGGGGTCGCCCGTCCGCCATCGCTTGCATTTGAAAATCTTGGGCACCCGGATTGCTCGTCAAGCCCAGGGCAATGGCCCATTTACCAGGCAAAGCAAAAGGTTCAAGGCTATCTCTTCCCATGTAGGGAGCGACGGTAATCGAGTCAAATCCAAGCTGACCTAAAATGCCCTGAGCATAATGACGCGCGGTATTGCCTATATCTCCGCGTTTGGCATCCGCAATACTGAAGTGCGCTGAGTATTTGGATAAATGCTGGGCCACCTGAGCCAACGCGTCCCAACCTTCGAGTCCGAGCGATTCAAAAAACGCCAAATTGGGCTTGTAGGCCACAGCATAGTCCGAGGTCGCATCGATGATGGCACAACAGAAGTCCGCGACTCCTTGAGCATCACGTGAAAACTGGGCGGGCATTTTATCCAAATCAGGATCCAAGCCCACACAAAGGACCGATTTTTTGGCTTGAATTTGTCCGACTAATTCTTGACGTGTCATTCTCCGCTGCCTTCTTTTAATCGCTCTGCATTTTCTGCGAGACGCAGTTCATCCATGAATTTACCTACTTGGCCATTCATGACCTCTGCCAAGTTATACAATGTCAAGCCGATGCGATGATCTGTCACCCGACCTTGCGGGAAATTATAGGTGCGAATTTTGGCCGAACGGTCACCAGTACTAACCAGTGTCTTACGTTTTTCTGCCACTTCAGCATCTCGGGCTGCACGGGCTTTATCCCATATTCGTGCGCGCAAGACGGTTAACGCTCGGTCATAGTTTTGGTGCTGCGAACGTCCATCCTGGCATTCGACCACGATCCCAGTCGGGAAGTGTGTCAAGCGGACTCCGGATTCCGTTTTGTTGACGTGCTGCCCCCCTGCTCCACTGGAACGGAAGGTGTCCTTGCGGATGTCCACATCACGAATTTGGACATCGAGTTCATCCGCTTCTGGCAGCACGGCGACGGTTGCAGCACTTGTATGCACCCGACCTTGAGATTCGGTAGACGGCACGCGCTGCACTCGATGAACGCCTGATTCGTATTTCAAGGTGCCATAGACATCTTCGCCACGTACCTGAATACTCGCTTCTTTATACCCTCCGGCAGCGCCTTCGGTAGCACTCAATAATTCATAGGTCCAACCGTGCTCCTCTAGATACCGGACATACATACGGAGTAATTCTCCGGCAAAAAGCCCGGCTTCATCTCCTCCAGTGCCCGCACGCACCTCGAGGACGGCATCCTTGGCATCTTCAGGGTCTTTGGGGATTAGGAGTTGCTGAATTTCAATCTCTAATGCCTCGATGGCCGGCTGAATACTCTCAAGCTCTCCTTGAGCCATTTCGCGCATTTCCGGATCATTTTCATTCGATTGAAGCTCTTTGGCTTCCGCCAATCGACCTAGGAGTTCACCGTAGCGTTGCCGCGCTTCCATAACCGCCTGGAGATCCTTGTACTCCCGATGTAAACGGATAAAACGCTGTCGATCAGCGGCCAATTCCGGCTGTATGAGTAAGTCATTGACTTCCACATAGCGCACGTGAATCGCATCGAGTTTATGTTGTAAGTCCATGGCTCAGGCTTGGTAAATCTGCCAGCCATCCGGGGCCATCAAGTGAACTTCTGGACGCTCCTGAGCCTCCACCCGGCCGATGATTTGGGCATCAACCCCAAATTTTTTCGAAATCGCTATGGCCGAGTCGGCATGCGCTGGATCCATATAGATCTCCATGCGATGGCCCATGTTGAATACACGGTACATTTCCCGCCAAGGAGTTTGCGATTCGGACTGAATGAGTTCAAACAAAGGCGGAATTGGAAAGA
Organism: Schleiferiaceae bacterium; assembly: GCA_029254375.1. Taxonomy (GTDB): domain Bacteria; phylum Bacteroidota; class Bacteroidia; order Flavobacteriales; family Schleiferiaceae; genus TMED14. Next base: position 39,506 of record JAQWXR010000019.1, read on the forward strand.
GATTGTCTTTGATGATTTTGCCCTGAGTGGCAAAGTGAAGCACTTTGGTTTGAGCCCCTCCGGAGCAATGGACCATCCCACCGATATAGGGGCGTAAGGTCTTGAGCAGTTCCACAATGATCGGAGCGTAGGTGCGTGTTGGCGACAGGACTAATTTTCCTGCATCAATCGGACTGCCAGCAATGGCATCCGTCAAGGCCTTGGTGCCTGAATACACCAACGCTTCGTCTATTTCTGCATCAAAACTCTCCGGATAACGTTGGGCCAGCAGCTTGTGGAATACGTCATGTCGAGCCGAAGTGAGGCCATTTGAACCCATTCCTCCGTTATACTCTTGCTCGTAATTCGCTTGTCCGTAGGAACTTAGACCTACAATGACTTGACCTGGGGCAATCCCCGCATTGTCAATGACTTCGTCGCGGCGCATACGAGCGACCACCGTGCTGTCTACGATAATGGTGCGCACGAGGTCGCCCACATCCGCGGTCTCTCCGCCGGTAGAACGAATATCCACCCCATTCGCGCGCAAGTCAGCCAAGACGGATTCGGTCCCATCGATGAGCGCAGCAATCACTTCGCCAGGAATGCGGTTTTTATTGCGTCCAATTGTACTAGACAAGAGGATGGGGCCTGTGGCACCTACACAGAGTAGATCATCCACATTCATGATGACGGCATCCTGCGCAATTCCGCGCCAAACCGAAAGGTCCCCTGTTTCCTTCCAATACATATAAGCTAAAGACGACTTTGTCCCAGCTCCATCTGCATGCATAACCAAGCAATGATCTTCGGAACCACTGAGGTCGTCGGGAACAATTTTACAGAATGCCTTGGGAAAGAGACCTTTGTCAATATGCACTATCGCCTGATGAACTTCCTCTTTTCCCGAGGATACTCCCCGGCTTGCATACCGTGCACTTTGCTCCATACCACAAAGGTACGACGCAGGCTTTACTGGATGCGGATATACGTACCTGCAGGAAGCTCGTCTTCGTACTCTGGGTTCAATACTTCCAAATCCTTTGGTCGCATTCCCAAATCCTTGGCGATACTTCGGAAGGACTCACCTACAGCTACCTGACGGTGCGTTTTGTCGTATTCCGCATAATCGCCTTTAGGAGTGGCTTTGAGTACCATACCAGGGAAAGGTCGGACGCCACGAAGACCCCCATTCAATCGCTTGAGGTCTGAAATCGTGATACTATTGTTCCGACAAATAGTGGTGTAGGTATCGCGCTCTTGCACGGTATACATCTGACCAATCACTGGCTTATTGTCCTCTTTGGCCTGCTCTGCAGCCGCAACAGCTAACGATGCTGAATCTACAGGTGGTTCGTAATCATCCCGGATGACACGGAAATCCGTACGGCGGTTGATTTGATTTGCCACCTCTTGCTGCGAACCAGACATCTTACGGATGTTTCGCTCGGTCAATTGAGTGCCCACTGGGAATAAATCTGCCCCAAGGGCTTTATACCCGTTCGGGATTTCGAAGGGCTGACTTTCGCCCATACCCAAGGCCACCAATCGATCAGGGTGAATCCCTCGAGAAATCAAGTAGCTGACCGAAGTGTCAGCTCGACGCTGAGAAAGCACTTGGTTCTTCTCATCTACGTCACGGTAGTCCGTGTGTGACCGGAGTTCAATGACAATGTTGGGGTTCAAGGTCAAGGTTTTGGCCACCGTATCTAGGGCCGAGCGCGCTTGGTCATTTAGATCCCACTTCGCTAAAGCAAAATAGACATCAGGCAAAACGATTGGAATCTCGATAGGATCCATTTTTGCTTTGACCTCCACGGTGTGCATATAGACGTTTTCCGTTTCTAAGTAATTAAACGCTTCCAAGACGAGGGTATTGGTATTCGCCCGTGCGCCAGAATTCAAGAACTTTTTCTTTTCGAACGAGAAGGAGTAAGTCACATCACCAGATAAGTCATCCGATTCTAAAACAAAACTTCCGTCTTTACTCGTTTGCACCACTTGATTAAAGCCGTCATTGCCTGTGATTTTAACGGCGGCACCGCCCAAGGGGCTGTTGTCTTTAGAGCTGGACAAGGTGCCACTGATCCGATACTTCAAAGGCACCTCATATAGGGTCCAAATATCATCTCCCCCTTTTCCTCCATCTCGATTTGAGACTAGGTATCCGTCCTGTAATCCGCCAGGACGAAGCAAAATACCAAAATCATCAGCCGAGCTATTGATCGGAGCCTTTAGGTTCTCGGGGATACCAACCGGCATCCCATCCGCGCCTAACTCTACGCGGAACAAATCAAAGCCACCCATTCCAGGCAAGCCATTGGATGCAAAATAAAGGTAGCCGTCGTCATGAATGAAGGGATAGAGCTCATCCCCATTGGTATTCACTAATGCCCCTAAATTGATGGGTTCGCCCCAACCGCGTTTCTTTTTATCGACCTTAACCATCCAAAGATCTTTGGAACCATCAACTGAACCATCGAGGTCACCGGCAAAAAATAATGTTTGGTCATCTTGACTGATCGCAGGGTGTCCAACGGATTTCGATGAATCTGTCGCGATAACAATCAACTGCGGCTCCTGCCATGTAAGACCTGCCTTGCGGGTACTATAAATAGCACAACCCAATTGTTGGCGACGAACATCCATACAGCGAGTGAAGTACATCGTGCGGCGGCGTGCATCAAATGAAGGGCTTCCTTCATGATCTTCGGTGTTGATGGCTTCAGGAAGCAAGGTGGGCTCCGAAAAGGTTTGCTCCTTGGCCGCAGAAGGATCTGTTTTTGGCTTGCGGCCTCTACTCCTCGACGAACGAGAAGAGCCATCGGAATTGAGTCGCTCCGCGGAATATATATCGGAAAAACGTTCGCCCGTCCAGCCGTCTTTCTTTCGGCCAATACCGCCTTCGCGCATCGAAGTAAACAATACTTCTTCAAAAGTTTCTGGGCGTCCGCTAAACGTCATTCCAAATTCATGCGACGAGGAGTTCAAGGAGGTTAAGTTGCCAACCTGGTAGCGGGTGAGCGACTTTTGCCATGCTACGGCGTCTTGGCAAGACTGAATACCTGAGGGTCCGCGATCATCATTAGGAAAAGCGCGAGCAAAATCTTCATAGGCCTTGAGGGCATCTTCATACTCGCTTTGGTATTTGAGCATTTCGGCAATGCCGAGGTATGCTTCTGCGCTTTCTAATTTCATTTTTAAGGCACGAGAGTACTGAGCCTCCGCTGCCTTGTATTGAAAAGTGAAGCGATAGCAATCCCCGAGGCGGAAGGCGATTTCAGCCTTGTCTGAGCGAGATTTTAATTTGGAGTAGGCCTTTTTGTATACTTTGATGGCCTGAGCGTATTCCTTGGACTCAAAGAATCCATCGCCTTGGCGAGCAATTCGAGGACGCTTAGACTCCTCCCCTTCTGCGTCTTGAGCGAGTAGCGAGGCGTTAATGCCGAATAAAAAGAGGAGAGTAAACAGGTATAATGCCTTCTTCATGACCGCGCGAAACTGTGCATATGGGGGTTAAACCACTAAAGTAGCCAAATCCCTGCAAAAAAAAGACCCCCTGGGTGAAACCTGGGGGTCATTTTATCTTTGATGGCCTTAAATCTTATCGGATGTAAAGCATTTCGCGGTACTTCGGCAAAGGCCACATCTCATTGTCAATCAACAACTCGAGTTTATCTACTTCGTAACGGATGCTATCAAAATAGGGCTTTACCTTGTCACAATAGGAGAGTGATCGCTCCCGTGCGGAGTCAATTTGGTTGGCCGCCTTTCGCGCTTGAGTCATGGCCTCTGCCTCAGAAAGAACTTTAGAAATTCGCTCAGATATTTCAATGATCATATCCACTTGCTCTTTACTCAGACGCTTAAAGGTATCGGCTGGAAGGACCTCTTTCAAGCGCATGACATTCTGGCTCAAAATGGACTGATACTCAATGGCGGTAGGTACAATGTGATTCTTCACCAAATCGCTCAAGGTGCGCGATTCAATTTGAATTTTTTTATAGTATTCCTCTTGAAGTATCTCATACCGCGCCTCCAATTCCACATGGCTTAGAACACCATGCTTCGCGAAAAGCTCTTGCGCTTCCTTGGTGACATAGAAGTCTAGTGCACGTGGGGTATCCGGAGTATTGTTGAGCCCGCGCTTAGCCGCTTCTTCTTTCCAGGCGTCGGAATACCCATCCCCTTCAAAGCGCACAGACTTGGACGTTTTGATGTAATCTCTTAGAATGTTGAAGATGGCATCCTCTTTTTTCATGCCTCCATGGATGAGGGCGTCCACTGCTATCTTGAATTGGGTCAATTGATCCGCAACAATTAAGTTGACCACCGTCATGGGGCCTGCGCAGTTCGCCGTGGAACCCACGGCACGCAACTCGAACTTATTTCCCGTGAAGGCAAATGGAGACGTTCTGTTTCGATCCGTATTGTCCAGCATGATTTCAGGAATCTTGCCTACAACATTGAGCTTCAATTCTGTCTTCTTTTCGGGGGACATCTTACCGCTTTCGAGTTTCTCCAATTCGTCGAGAACTTCTGATAGCTGAGAGCCGATAAAGACAGAAATAATTGCGGGAGGTGCTTCGTTGGCTCCTAGGCGATGGTCATTGCTCGCCGCTGCGATGGCCGCACGGATCAAATCTGCCCGATCATTAACAGCCTTAATTGTGTTGATGAAGAAGGTTAAGAACAACAAGTTTCGCTTTGGCGTACTTCCAGGAGCCAAAAGATTAACTCCAGTGTTTGTGCTCAAACTCCAATTGTTATGTTTCCCCGAACCATTGATGCCTGCAAATGGCTTCTCGTGCAAGAGCACGCGGAATGCATGGCGGCGGGCCACTTTGTCCAGGATGTCCATGAACAAGGAATTGTGATCGACGGCGATGTTGGCTTCTTCAAAAATGGGGGCAAATTCAAACTGTCCAGGAGCGACTTCGTTATGCCGCGTCTTGACAGGTATTCCAAGCTTGTGGCATTCGTATTCTACTTCGCGCATGTAGCCCATGACACGCTCCGGAATGCTCCCAAAATAGTGGTCATCCATTTGTTGTCCTTTGGCGGGCGAATGACCCAAAAGTGTACGTCCCGTCATAACCAAGTCGGGTCGTGCATTAAATAAGGACTCGTCCACCAAGAAGTACTCCTGCTCCCAGCCCAAGGTCGCGTTGACTTTAGTGATATTCTTATCGAAGTACTGTCCGACTTCTGTTGCAGCGCGATCCATCGACTGCAAGGCACGCAACAAGGGCACCTTATTATCTAGCGCCTCTCCTGTATAGGATACGAAGACAGAAGGAATGCACAAGGTGCTTCCAAATACAAAGGCTGGAGAGGTTGGATCCCATGCAGTATATCCGCGTGCCTCAAAGGTGTTACGTATTCCGCCATTGGGGAATGAGGATGCATCTGGTTCGGCCTGAACCAGCATACCACCGTTAAACTTTTCTATCGCATGCCCATCTTCTGTAGGCTCGAAAAAACCATCGTGCTTTTCTGCCGTGGCACCCGTCAATGGCTGAAACCAGTGGGTGTAATGCGACGCCCCTTTAGAAATAGACCAGGCCTTCATGGCTGTAGCTACCTGATCAGCAATCGCTCGATCAATTTTATAGCCCTTCTCAATTGCGCTGAGAACGGACTCATAGGCTTCCTTGGACATATACTCTCGCATCGCCTTCTGATTGAAGACATGCGAGCCATAATACTCAGACGACTTTGTGTGCGGATTGACGAAATCAATGGGTTTGTGCTTACTTGCTTGCTCCAAACCAGAAAAACGTGCTATAGCCATGGGTTTTTTAATTTTTTTCAAAGGTACCCCCCTTTTTTTAACCCAACAAGCAATTATTATTTGATTTTTTAAGCAAATACCCCCCTAAAAATATCAATAATTGTAAAAATTGTTAAAAACTATTGGATTCATCCGCAAGTCCCACAAAAAAAAAGAGCTCAAGCGCTCTTATTTGAGTCGACCTACCGTGTCGTCGATGGAATCCTTAATTTCTTTGACAGCTTCCTTGGCATCTTTCAGCGTAGGATCAGCATCGGCTGCCTTGGTGATTTCCGCTTTTAAATCATTCGAAGCGTTTCGTACCATTTTGATGGTTTTGGCCGCCATCCGAGCTATTTCTGGAAGCTTATCGGTGCCAAAAAGCATCAGCACCGCGAATAGTAAGAATACTATTTCTCCGGTGCTGATGAATAGGAACATAGGGGGAAGTTAGGCTTTTTCCTTACCCAAACGATTGGACGAATCATAAAGAACCGGCGACGCGATAAATAGCGAAGAGTAGGTACCTACCACAATTCCCAAAAGAATAGCGAAGATGAATCCACGTAATACTTCTCCTCCAAAGATGAAGATGATTAACAATACGATGATGGTCGTAAATGACGTATTGAACGTACGGCTCAAAGTCGCATTCAAGGCATTATCCAGAACCTCTGACTTCATGTCTGACTTGCTACTTCCTCCGAAGAATTCACGAATTCGGTCAAATACAACGACCGTGTCATTCAATGAATAACCTATGACCGTCAAAATAGCTGCGATAAAGGCTTGATCCACTTCCATTGAGAAAGGTAGCACACCATCCATGATAGAGAAAGCACCCAATACGATAATGGTATCATGCACCGTAGCGGCCACAGCACCCAAGGAGTATTGCCACTTGCTAAAGCGAAGCAAGAGGTACAAGAAGATCGCGAGGAGTGAGAAAATCACTGCCCAAACCGCTGTGTCCTTGATGTCGTCTGCCACTGTTGGACCTACCTGGCGCGATGCCACAAGACCGACTGCTTTATCATCCGAAGGATTTATGAAGTCGACAGCCTCAATGGGATTCGCATAAAAGCCCTTCACGCCCTCAAACAAGCTCGATTGAAGTGCTTCTTCCACATCTGCACCATTCTCACTCACACGGAAGTTCGTTGTAATCACTACCTGATCTGGGCTACCTAGAGTCTTTACGGCGGGGGCAAAAGAGCGACCATCGCCATCAACCCATTGTGCACCCAAGGCGCTTGTGACTGCAGCTACTTCAACAGGCTGGTCAAAACGGACTTGGTAGGTACGACCTCCCTCGAAGTCCACACCTAAGCTCAGCCCACGGGTGAACAAGGAACCCAAGCTCAAGACAATCATAATGGCCGAGAAAATATAGGCTGGCTTGCGGTAGGACATGAACTTGAAATTCGTGTTCGTAAACCAATTCTTCGTGATGGTTGTCGCGAAGGACATGTCTTCTGATTTCTTCAAGCGCCACTCAAAATAGAGGCGAGTGATGAAGATTGCAGTAAACAAGGAGGAACCGATACCAATGATCAGTGTAGTTGCGAAACCACGGATAGGGCCTGTTCCAAAAATGAAGAGAATGATGGCTGTCAACAACGTAGTTACGTTTGCATCGATAATCGCGCTGCGGGATCCTTTGTAGCCATCTGCAATCGCCGTGCGAACCGCTTTACCTGTAGCTAGCTCTTCACGAATTCGATCGTAGATCAAAACATTCGCATCTACAGCCATACCTATGGTTAAAACGATACCCGCCATACCAGGTAGGGTCAATACCGCTCCGAAGGCATCAAGTATTCCAAAGATGAAGAACATGTTGACTACCAAAGCTAGACTTGCTCCGAGACCAGCACCGCTGTAGTAGAACACCATGTATAGAAGGACTACGAGCAATGCAAATGCAAAAGAATTGACACT